>CALPOI020000005.1 GCA_943325145.2 Candidatus Planktophila lacus
CAATTTCACGCCCCCCTGTATTTGGAATAAATTCTAACTTATCACATTCAATTTTACCATCTTCCAAGTAAATTCCTTTTCTCAGTTTCTCCGCATCCTCAGAAGTGAATGTTTTGTGTAATTCAACATGATAAATTTTAACTGCTTTGTAACGAGGATGAGTCAATTTTTTAGCTAAATCTCCATCATTGGTAAACAAAAGTACTCCTGTTGTATCTCTGTCTAACCTTCCTACTGGATAAATTCGTTCTTTACAAGCTTTGTGCACTAAAGACATCACTGTTTTTCTTCCCAAAGGATCATCCATCGTTGTAATGAAATCTTTTGGTTTATTTAATAACACGTAACGTTTTTGTTCAGCTTGAATGGTTTCACCGTCGTATTTAACCACATCACCAGGATGAATTTTAAATCCAAGCTCAGTGATAATTTTATCGTTCACACTGATAACTCCTGATTGAATCAAGACATCTGCTTCCCTTCTCGAAGCTACACCAGCAGTGGATAAAAACTTATTCAAACGAATTTCATCTTCGTTGAACTTAGGCATCGGATCGCCTTTTCGTTCTCTTTGTTTGAAATGTGGTTTTGATTTTAATTTAGATTTCTCTTCTTTCACATCAGTTTTAACCTCAGCAGATGGAAAATCTTTTTTGATGTCTTTTCCTTTTGTAGTACTGGTAGCACCGTTAGAAAATTTTTTTGGACGTCCTTTTAATTTAGAAAGCGGACTAGGCTTACTGTTTTTTTTTCTTGTGTTCATCGCGAGCATAATTTATAAAAGCCATTACAAAAGTACGGCAATAAAGTCAGCTTAAAAATAATTTATGCGAAAAAACGCTCGAATTAATTCCGCTTGTCCATACCCCAAGACATTTTATTTCGAATCGTATCCAAAAAATTAGAATCTTCGAACTTCATCACATTGATCATAAAATCAGCTTTGCTAACAATGACCTCTGAACCTTGAGGAATGCTTTTCGTGGTAGAATCTAAACTGATTAAATAACGACGTTCTCTTCCTTCCACTTGCAATTTTATTGGCATGTGATCGGGAACCACCATTGGACGAACATTTAAATTATGAGGTGCAATTGGCGTAAGCATGTGCACTTGACAACCAGGTGTAACAATAGGCCCGCCACAACTTAAATTATAAGCTGTTGATCCAGTTGGAGTTCCAACAATAAGACCATCAGCCCAATAAGAATTCAAATAATTACCATCTAAAAATGCATGAACCGTAATCATAGAGGACGTATCTTTTTTATGCAATGTCAATTCATTCAAGGCAATGTTGTCTTCACCAAACACGGCATCTTCAGTCGTGACACTTAATAATGAACGTTGTTGAAATTGGTACCTTTTTTGTTTGACAAGTTCCAAAGTCTCTTCAATATGTTCCGGATGAATGTTTGCTAAAAAGCCTAAACGACCAGTATTGATACCAACGATAGGAACACCACTATTTCGAATGAAACTTACGGTTTTAATAAATGTACCATCACCTCCCACACTAAATGCCAAATCGATACCAGATTGCAAATCACGGTACGATGAAAAAGTAGCACAGTCCGAACCGCAACCAATTTTTTTGATCAACTGTTCCTTTAATTCTACTTCTAATACAGGAACCCAACCAAATTCTTTAAGAATAGAAATGATTTGAGCAAATACAAAACTGTTTTGACGTGTAATCTTACGTCCATAGATTGCAACATTCATAAGGTCAATTATAACTTCAAATAGTTGATCAATGAATCGTAACGTAATTGTAAATCGTCGTTAAAATCAGATTTTTGGAAAGAAGCACTGATCGTATAATCATATCGTTCAAAAGTACGAATTATTGGATCCAATTCTGTTTTATTGATTTTCAAGGTCACTTCTAACTTTGTCGAATCAGGAGAAGACATAATGTAAGAGCTCAATATTTTCGCGTTGTTACTTTCTACAATTTGAGCAATTTGCGCCAATGAATAGTCGATTTGATTTACTTCTAAAACCAAAATAGCACCGTGTTCTTTAATTCCACCTGTATTGCCTATCATAGCAACTACCTGATGAACAGTAGTGCAACCAAGATACTTTTCTTCTTTCGTCAAAATTGGAACAACAGAAATTTTGTGTTCAGAAATTTTATGTAAAATTTCGTAAATGTGGGCATCTTCAAACACGTAAGGTCGTGGCAAATGATCAAAAAGAACATCTAATGTTTGATCTAAATCCATACGATCCAAAATATCGGACTCAGATATCAATCCAACAAAATTGTCGTTTTTTAATACAGGAAGATGTGAAACCTTGAATTCATCCATCCAACGTAATCCAATCTCTCCTGTATCAGTATGTTGTAGTGGAGAAATTTCAACTTCCAGTAAATCTTTAGCTGTCATTAGTAAATATATTTAGTGTAATTGTATCAAAAAAAGCTCCAAAATAATGAATTCATGAAAATTAGACATCATTCTTTAAAATTCTTTTGAAGTTGTGCTTAAATATAAAAACAAATCAACCAAAATTAAGTTTAGAAATGTTTGATTCAAAGCTAAATTTATGAAATAAAAGTAGGTAATTTAATTTTATTTTAAGCCAAACGAATTAAGTATGAAAAAAAATAATAATTTTGTATCCTTAAATAAGTAATCAAAATAAAAACAAGCTATATGTACGCAATTGTAGAGATAGCAGGGCAGCAATTCAAAGTGCAAAAAGATCAAAAGATTTTTGTACACCGTTTGGCAGCTGAAGCAGGTCAAAAATTAGAATTTGACAGAGTGCTTTTAGTAGACAACGGAGGAAAAATTTCTTTGGGCGCCCCAGCTATAGAAGGAGCAAAAGTTACCGCAGAGGTAGTTGAGCACGTTAAAGGTGATAAAGTAATCATTTTCCGTAAAAAACGTAGAAAAGGATACAAAAAGAAAAATGGTCACAGACAATCATTTACAGCAATCACTATTTCAGATATTAAAGCGTAAACTTTTTCACCTCATCCGTGAAATTTAAAAATTAAAAGAACATGGCACATAAAAAAGGAGCAGGTAGTTCGAACAATGGTCGTGAATCAGCGTCGAAACGTTTAGGTGTTAAAATCTTTGGTGGTCAAGTAGCAATTGCTGGGAACATCATTGTACGCCAAAGAGGAACTCAACACCATCCAGGAGCAAATGTTGGTATCGGTAAAGATCATACATTATTTGCATTGACTGAAGGATTGGTAGAATTCCGTAAGAAAAAAGACAATCGTTCTTTTGTATCTGTAGTTCCATTTGAAACTACTGAAGCATAATAGAATTTGATACATTAAATCAAAGGCGAGCAGAAATGTTCGCCTTTTTTTGTGGGAAAATTTACCAATTAATTTATTTATGCCATCAAATATAAATTCAATCTATCAAAACTAAAGAAGAAGATCCAGCAGGATATTTATGGCGAATTGAGTGGGATATAGAATTCTTCGAAATACTAAATATAGCTTACCATCTAAATGATTTAGAAGAAATTAATGATGTTTATAACTTAGTTTGGATGATGTGGGTAAATCCATCCAGACCCAAGAAAAATATTGCTAAATTGAGAAAAATGATGGAATGCAACTTAATTCAATAAAAAATATCTAATTGATTATTAATAGTTTATAATATAATTTGATTTTTTGAACAAATCAATCTAAACTATTTACCAAGAAAAATTCATTTCCATAAAATAAAGAAGTTTCGTTTTCGTTTCTATAGTAATTGCTTAAAACGATTATCTATGAATAATGAAAGTAACAAAAGACTATCAAGTCTAAAATTGGCAGTTGAAAAATTACAATACAAAGAAAAATTAGAATTAGATGAAAAGTTTTTCAATAAATCTTCTCAAACAAACATAAAATATTTATTTACACAGCTGCTGTCTGGTAAAATTAAGCTATGTCAATCAAAAAACAATCTTTCATTGACAATAGAAATTTCAGAGAGTCCACTAATTATTAGTCCACTAACACTGTTTTTAAGTAAAGGATCTGCACTTTTTAACTTTTTCTTAGAAAAGACTACTAACAAAAATTTCAGAGATTTTAAAAAATTATTCTTTGGAGAAAGTGTTACTCATCCTCTTGTTGAATTTATAATCAATCACAACATTTGTAATTTAGAAATAAAAATCCTTCTACATACAATTAAACAGTACCTGAAAAGTGATTATCCGCTTTTCTTAAGTGATAATGAACTGAACGCACCCGAGCATTTTCAAATAGCACAGTTATTTCTTGAACGAGAAGGCAAACTCATTGAACAAGAATTAATCAATGTAAAAATTGAGAATGGTATTTCTATCTGTATGACACTAACAAAAAGATGTATTTTACTGATTAATGAACAATCCGTTCCAAGTTTAGAAAAAATTACAAGAAAAAGTTACGAATTCTATACCCTTCATTCCCCAGAAAACATTAAGCCTATCAACCTATTTTACAACGATTTGACTGAAAAACTATTTCAAAATTTAAAAGGAATAATTGCTTCTAATAGACATCAATCCATTGCTTTAACAACATTACTTTATGGACCATCTGGGACTGGGAAAACTGAATTTGTATATCAACTTGCTAAAAAAACCAATGCCACAGTTATACATGCAGACTATTCGAAAATTATATCCAAATGGATTGGAGAATCAGAAAAAAACTTATCGCAATTGTTTTACGCTTATGAAACTTTATCAAAGTCATCAAATCGCCCTACAATACTTCTACTTAATGAGGCAGACGCATTAATTAACAAACGAGTAATTGTTCATCAAAGTAACGATGTATTCGCTAACCAAATACAAGCACAACTTTTAGAATTACTTGAAAACTTTAAAGGAATATTAATTGCAACAACGAATATTGAAGAAAATATGGACAAAGCGTTTGAGAGACGTTTTTTGTTCAAATCAAAAATCGATTATCCTACAATTGAAGTTAAAGAACAACTCATTCAAAATTCAAAACTTAAACAAGTTGTATCGGATAAATTACTTAAACAATTAATTCAATCCAATTGGAGTCCAGCACAACTCGTTAATTATGAACAGAAAATTGAATTATTAACTGAAATGAACAAACTCAATGAAAAAGAAATTGAAACATTATTAATAGAGGATGGATTACTAACGGTTAACAACCAAATCGGATATTCTTAAAATAATACCAGAAATATGAGCAATTACATTATTTTTTTGTTTTCAATTTTCATGTGCTTTAGCATTCAAAGCAATTCGCAGGTTATTCTAAAAACAATTGTAGATTCAAGATCATCTTCAAACATAATTGTCAATTTAATAAATGACGTTAGAGCTAATAATGGTTTACAGAAATTGACTGAAATACAAGCATTAAATAATGCTGCAGAATACCATGGAAAATACCTTTATAAGCTCCTCCCATACTTTAACTCAAAAAATGATTTCGCGAATTTTATGAAAAAATTAATCGATGGTACTCCTCAAGGTCACTTTGAAAATGTTGATGTAAAAGATCATAAAGAGATTTTAAAACCAACTGGACGAGCTGCACTCTTCACTAAAGGTGATACATTAGTTGCAGAATGTGCTCAAGTTCTCTTTTCTTATAATAAGATTTCCAAAAATGATACTCAAAAAATATTTGAAAACTATATGAACTCTATCGACCATAAAGAAATATTGATGCTTAAAAGTATGTTAAAATCAGTTGATAGAGATGGAACTAAAAACTTTGTGACAATTAAAGAAATTGGATCCACTACGCTAGAAGTTGAATTTGAAAATTCGAATGAGTTTAAATTTATGTATGTTAATGTGATATTAGTCAGATAAAAATAATTATATTTAAATTACAGCTTTAAAAATAAGATATATGTTAACTAGATTTCAATACGAAAGTTTTTGGACATATTTTCATCCTTTAGTATTTGGGAAATCTATGTAAAACATATTAAATATGAATTAGCATCGGAGAATAATGGGGATTTTAAAATTGATTTTATTCCACTAAAACAAGAATATGATACTTAAATTAAAAGAAAATCTTTTAAAAAATTTTGTTGGAAAAGGCTACACTACATCAGCTATAGAGAGGTATATCGATGGGTTGATAGTTGTTTTAAATAAAATAGATTGTTCTAATAAAGACCATTTTTTTGATTTATTGTTCAACTATTACAGAGTAGTTAATTCAGAAAAATTACTTACAATTGAACAAATAGAACGATTGTATCGGGCATTTAAAAACAATGACTCTTTAGTTGTATATATTTTAAAAGTATTTGAAGAATCGAAAAAAGACATTATTAAAAACCCTGATTTTCAAAAACTTATAATTAATAATTGTTTTTATCATCCAAAAGATAAATTCATGTTTCAATACAATTTAAAATTGTTTATGAAAATGATTGATTTTCTAAAAATAGATCATCGAAATTTTGACTTCTATAGATTACTACTAGAAACAATTTTAAAAATGAATCTTGAAAATAAATTTAGAGAAAGTAAATCGAAATTAAACTTCAAAATTCACTATAGTTATTTACTATACCAATTTCAGAAATTTCAAAAAGAAAATAGATCAATTCGTTACTATATTCAATTACTAAAACTGTGCTACAATAAACATCAGAATTTTCCAACAGATTTTTTAACCATTTTAGACGAAAGATTACCTGAAGATTATATGTTTGAATTAAATCAAAGAGATCTCAACATTTTATACTCAATATATACTTTAAATCCAAGATGTTATGATAAATTAATTAAGATAGAAGGAAAAATTTCTGTTTCTACTATATTAATACCAGTATTAAAAGCATATGGTATATCAGAATTGTTCTACAACAAATTCTTGAAAATTGATCAATATAAAAAATTAAACAAGGATGAAAAATTATGGTTTGAAACAATCGTTAAAGGCAAAAACCTAGTACATGTCGATAATTTACCTTTTAATATAACTAAAAAACAGGCGCATGCATTTAGCCAACAAAAATTTAAAAAGAATTTAACCATCAAAGAAGGTCTTATTTTTAGTGTCTTAGTAAGTAAAGGTTGTTCTGAGAAATTCGCAATGGATGCTACGAATAGAATATCTAATTTTAATGAGCTAAATGATTGGATTGAAATTGTTGAAATACTCTATCATAAAGGGATTGACACGCATGTTTTCACGGACGTTATTGATTATTTGTATCATCAAAAAGTTGTGTTGAGAAGAAACTTCGATCTAAGAAGTAAAACCACTGAAAACTTACTTGCAGAAACGAATACATGGCATTTAGAATTACGTAATCCAAATATAATTACAAAATACAGTGAATTTGTAAAATCACAAGAAATTAACGATTTTAATTTTAACCATGAAAATCAGGAATATATAATTATTCAACTAACAAATACAGAACAATTGTTCAACGAAGGAAAGGAGCTGAAGCATTGTGTTTTCACTTACAAGCAAAGGTGTATAGATCAAGATTGTCAAATTTTCTCTTTAAGAATCAAAGAAGATTCTAAATTCAAATCCCTCATTACAATTGAAGTGGTAAACAATACTATTTTTCAAATAAGAGGTTTAAAAAATAGGATATGTAACGATATTGAAAACATGATTATACTTAAATGGGCAGAAGAAAATAATATTGAACTCTAGACTTCGATACTGTCATTCTTGGAAAATTTTGAAACAAAGAATAAGCAAAAAAGTAGTTAACCTATTGATAAAATGCTAAATTAATTGTATATTAGTGATATTAATTTATTGTAGTTTTAGCTTAGAATCAATTTGTTTACAAACATTTTGTGAGGGATATACATTAGGTTATAAAAAGCAAAAAAACAAGAAATGAAAACAATCAAATTATACCGAGGTGAATCTGTAAAAGAAACTGAAGTAGAGTTAAGAATAAATGAAATAAAACAAAATGGATTTTTAACACCACCATACAGAACAAATATTCAGAAAGATTTAAAGCCATTTCTAAGTGAATTATATGATGATGAAAACTTATCAACAGATCAAACACATTGTAAATCAATCTGGATTGAAACAAAAAATAGAGGAGGCTATAGAAAGTTTATTGAAGGGTTTGAAACAACTTATTTTGGTGATTATACTTGTGCACAATTTTACGCACATAGACCGAGCCTTAGCAGCAAGCATATTGTTCCATTAATTATTGAGGCAGAGTTAAAAATAGATGAAATATTTATTGATGCAAACGATTTTCTATACATGGTTTTTCAGTCTCTAGATCCTGGAAATAAAGAAAAGATTGAAAGACAAACAGAAACATTAAAAAAAATATATGGAGTAAAAATAGAAAAGTATGTTAATAAAGTTATTAAACATCCAAAATCTAATAAAAACGCAATATGTGATTTAGCAAGATGCGACAATGAAATCATTTTAGCCCATACAAATAACATCGAAGTAATTCAGGGTAGAATGGGAGTCATTTTTAAGTCGGCAATTTTAGCGAAAACACCAATTAAACCTTCAGCGATAATGAAAATTGAACAACTAGAAAGTAATAATTATTTTATTAAACCAACAATTACCTTGGAGAGTATTTTGGAAATATAATACTGGTAATTTGAAAGTTTAAATGAATCGATAAATAAATATATCAAACTTACTTCGCTTAGAATGAAATTAATTAGTCCAAGTTTTTTTTCGAAATTAGGCTTAGAAAGAAGGTCTTAGACGTACTAAAGTTATGGGGCAAAATTTAAAATTTGATAAACTATGAATCAAAATGAAATGATTAAAAATATCTTCGATGATTTTCAATTACTGAAAGAATTCAAAGTTGATATAAAAGTAAAAAAGAAAATGCTCAAAGAATTACTTGAAGCTGGACCAAATCCATGGCGAGTAGTAGGTATAACTCCCAAAGCATTAGCATTATTTGAAAAACATAAATTTAAGAAAGTCAAAGATCTAAAAATTCAAAGAGCACATATAAAAGATCGTGACATTTGGTACGGCGAGCTTTTTAATAAAAAGTGGGAAGACTCCAATAGCTGGTATAAATTCATTCACGAAAACGACCAAACAGTATTGGCCTTATCATCGGAGAATAAAAATATAAACGAGATCGATTATTTAAAATTTGACAAGAATATAACCAATCTTTTCTGTAGCAAACGCATCACATGGACTCACCAAGCAGAGGAAATAAAGTTTTTAAAAGAGCTCTATCAATCAGTTGGAACTGGACCTAAATTTAGAGAGCTAATAGAAAAAGCCCAAAATTAAAGCTTTTTTAGTCGGTTAGTTTTGTCTCTAACGAACCTGATTTGTATTTATTTCTTTCAACCAATTGAAATATTAAACTATACGAAAAATTTTTTTTCCATCAACACTTCCATTTCTTGTTGAATTTTTTGGGCTTCAATTCGTGCAGCTTCCGCAAAGTCTTCCCCATTCGACGCATATAGTATTGCGCGAGAAGAATTTACGAGCAATCCACAATCTTCATTCCAACCAAAGTGAACCACTTCTTCCAAACTTCCACCTTGTGCTCCAACACCAGGAACTAAGAAAAAATGATTCGGAACTATTGCTCGAACTTCTGCAATTTGTGCAGCACGCGTAGCTCCAACCACATACATTAAATTTTCAGGTGTTCCCCACTTAGAAGATTTTGCCAACACAGTCTTAAATAATTCTTGTCCTTTGTCATCTTTGATACATTGGAAATCTAAAGCTCCTTTATTCGATGTTAATGCCAATAAAATAGCCCATTTAGATGGGAATTCTAAAAACGGCGTTACGCTATCTTCTCCCATGTAAGGAGCTATCGTAACAGAATCAAAAGAAAGGTTTTCAAAAAATGTTTTTGCGTAGTACGTTGAAGTATTACCAATGTCTCCTCTTTTAGCATCAGCAATTGTGAAAATATTTTCAGGAATATAATTTAAAGTTTTAGCCAAGGATCTCCACCCTTTTTCACCCATACATTCGTAAAAAGCAATGTTGGGTTTATATGCAACACAATATTCTTTTGTTGCGTCAATAATCGCTTTATTAAACTCAAAAACAGGATCTTCTGTTTCTAATAAGTGTGGTGGAATTTTAGAAATATCGGTATCTAATCCAACACACAAAAAAGATTTTTTTAGCTTAATTTGATCAATTAATTCCTGACGAGTCATACGATTACTTACTAAAGAATGAAAAAAACAAAGATATAAAAACAAGGTGGATGCAACTCAAATCGTTAAAAAAATGTATCTATTTTTAAAAGTTAACGTAAGCTATCAAAATAGTTATAAAATGTATTCATTATCGGAATTACAAGAATGGATGACGATGTATCCATCACTCTATGACTGTAAAAAATATATAAATAGTTACCTATGAAAACTAAAAAAGCATCTGAAACTGTTGCTGTAACGACTCACATCGTACTACCGAATGATACGAATACATTAGGGAATTTATTCGGTGGACAACTCTTAGCATGGATGGATGTAATTGCAAGTGTATCAGCCCAAAGACACTGTCGAAGAGTAGTTGTAACCGCTTCTGTAAATAACGTTTCTTTTAGAGAGCCAATACTACAATCCTCCATTGTGACATTAGAAGCGAAAGTTTCAAGAGCTTTTAGTTCATCCATGGAAGTTTTTGTTGATGTATATGTGGAAGATGCGATTTCTGGTGTTCGAAGAAAATGCAATGAGGCGATTTATACATTTGTTGCAGTAGATCAATTAGGAGGGCCTATAAATGTACCTGAATTAATCCCTGAGACACCTGAAGAAATTGAACGATACGAAGGAGCGCTTCGCAGAAAACAATTAAGTTTAATTCTAGCTGGAAAACTAAAACCATCTGAAGCAACCGAACTGAAGGCCTTGTTTTTAACAGAAGAAAAATAATTGAAAAATATCTTTCAATTTTAAATTATTAGATATAGAAATATCCTACATTTGACAACTAATTTTTAAGAAATGTCGACTGAACATAAAACCAAATTAACTGCTGCTGGAGTTCTAATTACAATAGGTATCGTCTTTGGAGATATCGGTACTTCACCGCTTTATGTATTCCAAGCGATCACCGAAGGAAAAAATTTCACTGAAGGTATTGTTTTAGGAGGTTTATCATCTGTAATATGGACCTTAATTTTATTGGCTACCATTAAATATGTCTATTTCGCATTGAATGCTGACAACAGAGGGGAAGGTGGAATTTTTGCGTTGTATGCGTTATTGAAAGACAAAAAAGCGCAATGGATTATAATTCCAACATTGATAGGATGTGCTTCTCTATTAGCAGATGGTTTTATCACACCTGCAATTTCTATTTCATCTGCAGTAGAAGGAATCAATAATATTTATCCTGATTTACCAACGATGCCAATTGTAGTTGGAATCATTTTTGCACTTTTTGCGATTCAACAATTTGGTACTGTAATTATTGGTAAAGTATTTGGTCCAATTATGTTAATATGGTTTGGATTTTTACTTTACTTAGGTTTAACACACATTTCTGATAATCCTACTGTTTTAAAAGCATTGAACCCATGGTATGCATACAATATGATTGTAAATGTCCCTGACGGATTTTGGGTGTTAGGAGCTGTATTTTTATGTACAACAGGAGCAGAGGCATTGTACTCTGATTTAGGTCACTGCGGAAAAGGAAATATCCGTGTGAGCTGGAGTATTATGAGTATTATATTAGTAATCAATTATTTAGGTCAAGCCGCGTTGGCATTATCACCAGGATTTAAACTTGAGAAAGGACAAACAATTTTTTATGCTATGGTTCCAGATGGAATTTTACCTTTTGCTATTGCCATTGCAACCGCAGCTACAATTATTGCTTCTCAGGCTTTAATTACAGGTATTTTCACATTGATGAATGAAGCTATAAAATTAAAATTATGGACGAATCTTAAAGTAAAATATCCAACCAATCACCAAGGACAAATTTACATCCCATTCATAAATGGGGTATTAATGTTCGGATGTTTACTTGTAATCTATGTCTTTAGAACTTCTTCAGCAATGGAAGCTTCGTACGGTTTAGCCATCACCATCAACATGATTATGACTTCCATCTTGTTAATCTTGATGTTGTACATGCGTTACCCTAAATCCAAAGCGATTTTTACCTTAATTTTTGCGGTATTTTTCATCGTAGAAGGGGTTTTCTTATTTTCTAATTTAAACAAAATACCTCATGGTGGTTGGTTTACTTTGATACTTGCAATCTTTTTCTTTGCAGCATTGTATTTATTTTACAAAGCTAGAGCATTACGTGCAAATATAACCGAGTACATTCCTATGACACGAGTTGTTCCAAAATTGAAAAAAGTTCGTCAAGACGACAAGATACCATTTGAAGCAACTAACTTAGTTTACCCAACGAGAAGTGAATCTCCCGACAAATTAGATTCAACTGTTTACTTCTCTTTATTTCGTAAAAGACCGAGAAGAGCAGATATTGTTTGGTTCTTGCATTTGGATATTAAATCTGATCCTTGGGGTGTAGATTATTCTGTAAATGAAATTATTGACAAACATTGTTACCATATTTCCCTACAATTAGGATTTAAAGAAGAGCACCGCATTGAGTACATGATGAAAAAAATCCACAAAAAAATGGTGGAAAAAGGAGAACTAAGTGGTAGAAGTATTTTCGATTGTGTTAAAGACAATTTTGAGGAGCCTGATTTTAAATTCATTGTTCTTAATTCTCGTGTTGCAACAGACAACTTACTTACAACCTTTCAAATCATTACTGTAAAAGCGTATCGACTGATTAAATCAACGGGCTTAAAAGCAGCGGAAGATTTTGGTTTGGACAAAACGAACGTACAAGAGGAATATGTTCCTATCAATGTAACGAAACAATACCAACAAGAAATACACGAAGAATTTGAAAATTATTCATGCAAATGAAAAAATCGATAGTTAACATTCAAAGAGTAGGAGTATTCCTGCTCTTTTTGATTTTTATAACATTCAACATTAACGGACAAGTTGAAAAATATTCCCGTGTAAAAATTCATTTCGATAACGAAAAAACAATCCAACAACTTGCTGCACTAGGAATTGAAGTAGATCACGGTCAACATAAATTAGGTCATTTTTTTGTTTCTGAATTTTCAAGTACCGAAATAGCATTACTTCAAAAAAACAAATTCCATATTGAAGTACTCAGTAAAGATGTTGTAGCAGAATTTTTAGAAAAAAATAAAAATTTCCAGAACACTCCAAATCGAGGAGATATTGGAAGTGGATGTTCTCCAGGGAAAATTATTCCTCAACCTGAAAATTTCAAACTTGGTTCAATGGGTGGCTATTTTACGTATCAAGAATATTTGAATCAGTTGGATAAGATGGTAGAACTTTACCCTAAATTAATTTCTATTAAATCTTCTATCGGGCAAAGTATTGAAGGTAAACCTATTTATCATGTAAAAATTTCAGATCATCCTACAACTGATGACAAAGATCCAGAAGTGCTATACACAGCCGTTCATCATGCGAGA
Source organism: Candidatus Planktophila lacus (assembly GCA_943325145.2). GTDB lineage: Bacteria > Bacteroidota > Bacteroidia > Flavobacteriales_D > Crocinitomicaceae > CANHVK01. Next base: position 13,506 of record CALPOI020000005.1, read on the forward strand.
GAACCTGGTGGATTATCTCAATTGCTGTTTTACATGTGGTATTTACTCGAAAATTACGAGAAAGATCCGTTGGTAAAATCTGTTGTTAATAACACACAAATGTACTTTGTGCCATGTGTAAATCCTGATGGCTACTTATTCAACCAAACAACGAATCCTGATGGAGGAGGAATGTGGCGAAAAAACAGAAAAAAGAATCCTACCAATAACTATGGCGTTGATTTAAATAGAAATTACGGATACAAATGGGGTTTTGATAACAACGGATCATCTCCTACAACAAACAATGAAACTTATAGAGGAACAGGTCCCTTTTCAGAACCAGAAACTCAAGCAATAAAAAAATTGTGTGAGGAACATAAATTTCAACTAGCGCTCAATTATCATACCTATGGTAATTTACTTATTTACCCATGGGGATACTCAAGTCAAGAAAAAACAGTGGACGATAAAGTATTTTACAATTTTGGGAAATTGTTTACCAAAGAAAACAACTACAAATACGGAAATTCAATTGCTACTGTTAGCTACGATGTAAATGGTGGTTCTGATGATTGGATGTACGGTGAAACGAATACGAAAAATAAAATCTATTCGTTCACACCCGAAGTTGGCGACTTTGCAGACGGTTTTTGGCCACCAAGCTCTAAAATAATGCGAATGTGTCGTGAAAATATTATGCAAAATCTTCGCTTAGCATTGATTGCAGGTGGACTATCTCAAACAACTATCGACAATGTGCCAAATTTCAGTAGTAAAGAAGGATATCTTCCATTTACATTCCAAAAATTCGGACTTAATAATTCCTCCGATTACACCGTTACCTTTGAACCGATTCAAAATATTGCCTTCACTAAAACCAGTGTTAATATTCTAAATCCATCATTATTAAATCAATATAAAGATTCAATAGGATACACCGTCACACCAAATACAAAGCATGGAGACACCATTTTATTTGCAATTCGAACAACCTCCAACAAGTTCGAAACAGTAGATACAGTAACGAAAATTTATGGAACATCGATTCTAATTTTGTCAGAAAATGGAAATACCTTAGAAAATTGGACCTCAGAAACATGGAATACAACAACATCCAGTTTTGTAAGTAGCGCCCATTCGATAACAGATTCCCCAAGTGGAAATTACAGTGATAATACAACAAGTAGTATTACCTATACTCCATCAATTGACTTAATAGCAAGTAAATATGCTTTCCTTGAATTTAATGCAAAATGGGACATTGAATTGGGCTACGACTACGCACAACTTCAAGTATCTGAAGACAATGGCGTATCATGGAAAGCTATTTGTGGAGCATATACCCATGGAGCTAAAGTAATCGAAATCTATGACCAACCCGTTTACGATGGAACACAAAAAGAATGGATCAAAGAAACTATTAATTTAAAAGATTTTATAGGTAAAAAAATAAAAGTGCGATTTGTACTAAAAAGCGATGAATACACCAACTATGACGGTTTTTACTTCGATGATTTTAAAGTGAATGCATTTAATGATTGTAATTACTCCATTGAAGTAGCTGCATGTAAATCATACACATGGAACAACACTACTTATACTAAAAGCGGAATTTATTCCTACAAACCAACAGACGGTGGAATTTGCGATTCCACATGGTACTTAAATTTAACCATTTTACCACCGACAATGATTTCAAAATCGGTAAAAGAAGATACATTAATTGCATCTGCAAAAACCGGTAAATATACATGGGTAGAATGCACAACCAATAAAATTCAGTACACAACCACTGATACCTCTTACTTTGTTCCAAAAGCAAGCGGAAATTACAAACTCATTCACACATCGAATGAATGTACGGATACATCAAACTGTTTAGAATTTACTATTGAAACTGCAGATAATTATTTACAACTCACTGATTATAAAATATCCATCCATCCAAATCCATTCAAAGAAGAAGTAACGATTGCTTATTCTATTCCTAAAGGAAATCACGTTGAAATAGATTTAGTCAATGCACTTGGAGTTAAGATCAGTACATTATACTCAGGAAAAATTTTACAAAATTCAAACCAATTAACCGTTACAAAATCAAATTTTGAACTGAGTCCTGGTGTCTATTTTATTCGATTCAACGTAAATGATCAACACATCCTTCGAAAACTGCTTTTGATTGAATAACTTTGCATCACAATTTCTATTGAAATTAACTCAACTATGGTCAACCAAGAACAACTTAAAGATCTTCAACAACGGATCAATGCAATTGCAATCTATCTTAAAATAGACGAAAAAAGAATTCAATTAAATGAAGCAGAATTAAAAACTCAAGATCCAACCTTTTGGAATGATCCAAAAAAAGCGGAAATTGAAATGAAAAATATTCGGACGCTTAAGTTTTGGATTTCCACGTACGACGACCTTAAAAATGCATCAGATGATTTAGAAGTTTTATTAGATTTCTTTAAAGAAGGAGAGGCAACAGAAACTGAATTAGACGCTTCATACGTTCAATTAAAAACTAGTATCGAAGAACTGGAGCTTAAAAACATGCTATCCGAAGAGGAAGATCAATTAAGCGCTGTACTTCAAATCAATGCAGGTGCTGGTGGAACTGAAAGTTGTGACTGGGCATCTATGTTAATGCGCATGTACATCATGTGGGCAGAAAAAAATAATTACAAGATCAAAGAACTAAATTACCAAGACGGAGATGTTGCCGGAATTAAAACGGTTACCTTAGAAATTGAAGGACAGTTTGCTTTTGGATACTTGAAGGGAGAAAATGGAGTACATCGATTGGTACGTATTTCACCATTTGATTCAAATGCAAAACGACACACTTCGTTTGTTTCAGTATACGTATATCCATTGGTAGATGATACCATCGAAATTAATATCAATCCGGCTGACATTAGTTTTGAAACAATGCGTGCAAGTGGTGCTGGAGGACAAAATGTCAACAAAGTAGAAACAGCAGTCCGTTTACGCCATACCCCTACTGGAATCATCATCGAAAACTCTGAGTCTCGATCGCAATTAGCCAATAAAGAAAAAGCAATGCAATTGTTACGCTCTCAACTTTACGAACTAGAGTACAGAGCGCGTATGGAAAAAAGAAACGAAATAGAAGCTAATAAGAAGAAAATTGAATGGGGATCACAAATCAGAAACTATGTGATGCATCCCTATAAATTAGTGAAAGATGTTAGAACTGGTCACGAATCTGGAAATGTGGACGCGGTCATGGACGGAGACATCGATGAATTCTTAAAAGCCTACTTAATGACCTACGGAAATTAATAAGGCCTGTGAAACAAGACGATTATTTACTCAACCAAATTGACCTATTGGGGAAAGTATTAGCAAAAATTATTGAACAACTTCTTAAAAGAAAAACGAATAACGAGATTTTTGAAGTTAGTGAAGTTACCATCCAAATCAGTGAAAAAGAAGCTCCAATAACTATCGCTGAACTATTGGAACTATCTAACGATGAATTGATTGAATTTTTAATAAGTCATCAATTCCAGTTAAACCATTTTGAAAAAATGGGTGAATTATTTCATTTACTCTCGAATGAATCAACCCACCGATTCAACTGTTTGAATAAAAGTTTAACGCTTTACAACTATGTACATACACATAGTACAACCTATTCGTCTGAACGTATTAATCGTATCAGAAAAATCGAAGAAGAAATTACAAGGAACGATTTGCATTAAAATCTACTTCCATCAGATATTCCAACGTTTCTAAATGTCTTTTCGCATCAAACAGGGTATTTCCCCATGCATAAGCACCATGGTTTCGAATCACAAAACAAGGAACTTGAATTTCTTCTTTTCTAGCTTTCATCCAATTAGAAAATTCTAACATGTCTTGCGTGTTTTCGAAAATTGGAATGACTATTTCAGCTTCATGGGTTGTCTGTCCAGCGAAACCTTTTTGAATTTCATAACCTCTTAACGAAATTTGAGTATCGTATCGTTGAGCATTTAATACAGTATACACCGAATGACTATGTAAAATCACACGAGTATCTGGAAATAATTCATATAAAACACAATGAATCAAAGTTTCTGCTGAGGGTTTAATTCCTCTATCTTCTAAAACTGGATGACCATCCATTGCAACCCGCATAAAATCTTCCGGATGAAATTGAGATTTATCAATCCCAGAACGTGAAACAAAAATCACCTCTAAATCAGAAGCATCACGAAAAGAATAATTCGTACTCGTTGCTGGAGACCATCCTTTTTGATGGTACGAACGAATTGTATGTGCAAGTTGTTCTTTTAAATCGTAAATATCTTGCATAGTTTTTAGTTTAATTTTCCGAATAAGTTCAACAAACTACCATCAAATAACTTTGTTTCATCGATTTGAATAGGTATCGGTAGCCCTAATGCTTTTGTTTTAATTTTCCCTTTGAATGTAAGATTTACATCTCTTTTCAAAACATTTGACATTATTTTAAAAAGCGCTCCTTCTGAAAGTTGAAACTGAAACTTCAGTGGATAAGTTTCTTTACTTTTCGATGAAAGGACCACTTTTTCGATGAGTTTTAATTCACCAAGTTCTTTATCATCAATACTAACGATAATTTTTGAAGGTCTTATAGTAACATTAAAAAAATTAGTGTTCTCAATTTCAAGTGAAGCATTGAGGCCTAAAACCCTATTCTCCATAGTCGGACGAACATCTTTTATGGATGTGACTTTCACCGCATCCTTAATAGAACATGAAGAAATCAACAAGAACATCATTGTTAAAATAGCAATGAATCGATAAGAAATAAAGGAATTGAGTCTAAGCATAAGAACAAAAATAATGAATAAATGGGTTGAATTAAACCATTCGTAGAAATAGAAAAATTAATAGTGAAGTCACTTAAAGAAATTTGTTATTTTTACTTACTAGTCAAGAATTAATCCTAAAGCAATGAATCATTCTATTCCAAAAACCATCCGTGTCAACGATGAACAATTAAAAAAAACAACGATAACAGCATTTAAACATCAAATACTGATCACATTAATGGAGCAAATAGTAGCTCATTTATGTACTTTTACCCTAGGAGAATACCGAAAGTCTGGATTATATGATTTTAAAATCGAAAAATTTTTACATGATAATAAGAAAGCAGAATCTTTAGGAAATTATGTAAGACTAATTAGAGAATTAAGTGTCTTATTTAAAAAAGAGAACTATAATTCTATCCTTAACTATTTACTGAACGAAAAGACCTATTCTGAACTTTTCGATTTTATTGATGTGTTTAAAGTAATTCATAAAACAACCATTGAAACTGGTGAATTTGACCAGATAAAAATCGATAAAACGCTAAAAGGGCATACAAAAAAGCAAATTTCAATATTAGATTTTTTTAATGAATACACTACATTCCGAAATAAAGTAGCTCACCCACTTGAAAATAACAGAGCAATTTTTCCAATCAATGATGAAAATTACTACTTGTACTTTACTCCCTTATTAGAACAATGTTATTCGCTTATTGTAACACATTTTCAAGAATTGTGGAGCTATAAAAACTTTATCATTACATCCAAAACAGAAGACGAACTTCACCTCATCTCTGAAGACCAAGAACCAATACATATCTCACTTCCATTGGTAACCGAATATGAAGTAAATCAAAAAGTATTTTATAAAATAGATGAAGATCTCTTTTTATCCGACTGGAAAAAGCTAGTTGTTCCCAACCAAAAAGCGATTCAAGAAATTGAAGAATTAAACCAAAATAAAATTGAAGAATTAAACCAAAATAACTTAAAAGAATACATCGTATCTTTTCTAGAAGATGGAGAAATTAGTTTGGAGGAATTAAACACGATTGAAACAATTGCAAAAACGAAGCTCGGAATATCAAAATCAGAAGTAAAAAAAATCATTTCAGAAGTTGGAACCAGCCTAGGAATAAATGATCCTTTTCCAGAAGTTGACACTCGATTCATTACACTGTTAGACAATGCATTAAAAAATAAAACCTACAATGAATTTGTCTTGAAGTTAACAGGGCAACAATTTGGAGTTGATAGCATCGCATACGAGAAAATACTGAAAGAACGCTTGTACTTTCTTCAAATCGATCGAGAAGAAATAACATCAAAAAATCAAAATGCATTTACAAGACAAGACGTTATAAATAGTCAAAAAATACGTTCTGCTCAACAATGGATGCATAGCTTAAAATTATTTAATTCATTGAGTAAAGAGTCATTTTTTAACACAACGCCTGGGTACTCAGAAATTTTCAATACCAAGGAATTCTGGCACAAAAATGCATTTATTGCTATTCAAAATTATGTAGAAGATCAATTACAAAAATTGACAATTTCTTCAGATACAGATTTATGGGAAACAAAAATCAATAATTGGCAACAAGGAAATCTAACGGGTTATATTTGGTGCAGTATTTATAGAAATGACCTTTTAGCTGGAAGAATGCTTTCGCTTCATTTTGGTGTTTCAAAAGATGCTTCAATTATGACGGGGCTTTTACCTGATTGGAAGGATTTTAAAAACTTACAATATCCAGGTCTATTTCAATCTATATTTAAAAATTGTTTAAAAGATTTTGTCATTGAATACCGAGAAAACCTCATCAACTATCCTAGTTTAAAAGTGTGGGATGGAAAAAACATGAGAGGGAAGCATACACTCGTAGAAATATTAGACAACTATCCATGGTTCTATGAATTTGGATACCAAATGGACGAAATTAATTTTAATACGACAATAGAAGAAATCTATAACGATTCTTTTTGTTTTATAGAACATTTTGACATCATTTTTAATTTATTCAATGGACTATTCGAAGTAATCGATAGAGAATACAGGTATCTACTAAAACAAAATTTTAGTTTAGAATCAATCGAATCAAAATCAATTGAAAAATTAGAATCGTTAATTCCTACCTGTTTAAATTACGGATTATCATTTCAAAATTCAGACATTCAAGGAAGTGGGATTGAAGGAAGGGTGTATTTAGAAATTGAACAAACCATCAAATCCTATCCAGTAATTTTCAATGTTGGATTTCATCAAAATTACCAAACAAACCAAATCTACTTTAAAATAGAAATCTCTTGCGGAGGGGACTTTGAACCAGAATTTCATCAGCTACTTGGAAATGTATTAGTAACATTTAAGGAATGGGAATTTGAAAATTCACATGCTTATTTTATTCCTTCAAGGTTATTTATAGTTACAGAAATAGATGAAATTGAAAGTTTTGATGCTTGCAAAATAGTTGAAAAATTACTGAATGATTTTACGCTTCAATGTGCTACCAATGATTTACAACTTTTTAATTTAAAGCTAAATACTCCTGAAATTGAATTACATCAATCAAAAATTGACCAACAACTTGAAGGATTAATGCCAACGATTCAAACACTTTCTTCAAATAAAATTTATACTATTCGAAATTGGATGAAAAAATTAAGGTATGTAGACAGTGTTTACTCAAATAAGATAACTCCCCACAATTTATCATGGGGGCTTGAACAAAAAAACAATCAATTAAATGTTGGAGTAATTCTAGAAATCGAAAATGCGCATAAAGGAGCTGAAATTACAGATAAAGTAATACGATTTAATGAGTTATATCCAACTACAGAATGTACTTCTCTATTAGATAATTCAAAACAGGATGGTATATGGCTAGAAGAAACAATTACCCAATACCTTCAAGCATCATCCAACAAAAAAGGATCAGGAGTCAATCAGGCAGCTATCAATAACTCCGGAGCATGGTGTGCTGATTCTAAAGAAAAAAATGCATGGATAGAACTAAATTTAAATGAACCCGTATTTTTCCTAGGATTAAAAATTCAAGGAGCACCAAATGGAAATTATGCTCCAAAAGAAATAAAAATCTCATATAGTTTTGATGGGAAAAATTGGAACGAATACAACACTTTTCAAATAAATATTGAAGAAAATCAAATACAAGAAATTCAATTTCCATCTATAATTGCTAAATTCTTAAGAATTTACATAACAGATTTTAATAACAGTCCTGGTTTACGACTCGATGCATGCATAAAAAGAATTGAACCAACTCGAGTGGAACTTAAATGGATGCAACAACTTGAAAACTTAAATGAACTTGACACTTCATTTGCAACAATTCCAGAAAAAATATCAATTATTAAGGAATTTTTCAAACAATCAATTGGAGTATAAATAAAAGTCGGGACATTAGTAAATTCAACAAAAAAGCTGTTTATAAAAGTATGTTAAAGAAATAAAACAAAATTAGATGAAATGCTTGCTATTTTTTTATAGATTTGTGTTTTTTTACTTTTTTGAAAAAGAAAATTCAACCCACTAAAAAACTAGCGTTATATGAGTAAAATGAAACTTTCCGAATTTAGTTTTGAAATTCCGGAAGAACGCATTGCATTATACCCTACCGAAAATAGAGATGAGGCTAAACTAATGGTCATCGATCGTAAGTCGGGGAAAATTAAACACAAGTTATTTAAAGACATTATCAATTATTTTGATGATGGTGATGTTATGATAACAAATAACTCGCGCGTATTTCCTGCAAGAATGTATGGAAATAAGGAAAAAACAGGTGCTAAAATTGAAGTTTTCTTATTACGCGAATTAAACAGAGAAAGTTTACTTTGGGATGTATTGGTAGACCCTGCTCGTAAAATTAGAATCGGAAATAAGCTCTATTTTGGTGACGACGATTCTTTGGTAGCTGAAGTAATCGATAATACTACTTCAAGAGGTCGTACATTACGCTTCTTATTTGATGGAACGTATGAAGAGTTCAAAGCAAAAATTACAGAGTTAGGTGAAACGCCACTCCCAAAATACATCACACGACCAGTAGAACCATCTGACGAAGAACGTTACCAAACAATTTATGCAAAAGTAGAGGGAGCTGTAGCTGCACCTACTGCAGGAATGCACTTTTCAAGAGAACTGTTAAAACGTTTAGAAATTAAAGGTGTGGACTTTGCAGAGTTGACTTTACATGTTGGTTTAGGTTCGTTTAGAACAGTTGAAGTTGAAGACCTTACAAAACATAAAATGGACTCTGAACAGGTCATTATACCTGAATTATGTGCAGAAATTGTAAATAAAGCTAAATTAAACAAAAAACGTGTATGTGCCGTTGGTACTACGACTATGAGAGCTATTGAAACTTCTGTTTCAACTGAAGGAACACTAAAACCTTTTGATGGTTGGACAAATAAATTTATCTATCCTCCTTATGACTTCAGTATTGCAGATAGTTTAATTACCAATTTTCACACACCTCTATCTACTTTGTTAATGATGATTTCAGCATTTTGTGGTCACGATTTAATGACTGAAGCTTATAAAACTGCCTTATCAGAAAATTATAGATTTTATTCTTATGGTGATGCGATGTTAATTATCTAAATAAGAAACATATAAAATAGGAAAACCGCTCAAAAGGCGGTTTTTTTATTGAACTATTTTTTAAAAAAACACAATATAAATATGGCTATTACGTTTAAAGAATAATTGCTGAACAAAAACGTTCAAAGTTCAAATTATTTTAACAAATATATTAGGTATGAAACTACTTAAATCTCCTGCTTTTGCAATCATAATAAATATTTTAGCATTCTCAAGTACTTTGATATGTTTAATATTCGTTAGTTTAGAAACTTCAGTAAAACTGTTTATGGTATCTTTATTACAGTTTTTTATTTTTTTGATAATCAATATTATATTCAAAAACTGGAAATATGTACTTGCAAATACATTGATACTAATAACTTCATTATATGGGGTTTATAAATATATTGATTGGGCAACATTAAAAATGTATCAAACTGACAACAGTGAGCTAAAAAATGGGGATATAATTTTTCAAACTTCGAAATCATCTCAAAGTAGAGCTATACAAATCGCTTCAAAATCAATTTATTCACATGTTGGTATAATTTACACAAACGACAATGAACAATATGTTTTTGAAGCGAGCAGTAAAGTAAAATTAACACCATTAGATGAATGGATTAATAACGGTGTTAATGGAAAATATGTTGTCAAAAGAATTAAAGATTCCGAAAAGCTTTTAACTCAAAACACTTTAATAAACATGAAAACAGTTGGAGAAAAATTTAAAGGAAAAAAATATGATAAATTCTTTAACTGGTCTGATAATGAAATATATTGTTCTGAATTAGTATGGAAGATTTATAAACGTGCAGTTAAAATAGAGCTTGGAAAGCTAGAAAAAATATCAGATTTAAATCTGAATAAAGAAGTAATTGACCAACTAAATATAAGATATAAAGGGAAAGTTCCTTACAATGAATTACTAATTACACCTGCTCAAATTTTCAATTCTGATAAACTAACTACAATTTATGAAAAATAATAAATCTAATGTGATTAAATTTTAAACAACTGATAAGTTAAGCTATTTTGTCAATTAGTCTTATCTATTATTTGTTTGTAAAAAAGATGTTTAGAGATTAATAAAAAATTATAGCTATTTACTAATCAACTCGAATAAAGGATTTAAGTTCGGAGAGATTATAATTTCAATCCTTCTATTTTTTGCTTTATCGTTCAAATCGATAGGATGAAATTCTGAACGCCCTGCTGCCATTAAAATTGTAGGATTGACCTGCATATTGCTCGTCATAATGTCTACCACAGAGGTTGCTCTTAAAACAGATAATTCCCAATTGTTCTTTGGATGAATAGAACTCGACATTTTATCACTATCTGTATGACCTTCAACAATAATTTCTAATTCTTTTTCGTTTTCAAGTACTTTGGTTAAGTCCAAGATTGCTTTTCTCCCCTCTGGCTCAACTAAAGTAGAACCTGTTTTAAAAAGTAATTTTGCATCTAGACTTACATAAATCTTTCCGTTTCGTTCCTGTACAGTTAAACCTCTATTTTTATAACCAAGTAAGGCATCAGAAACTTTGTTTTTTAATAAGCGCACAGCTTCATCTTTACGTTGCATCATTTCTTCAAGTTCATTAACTCGTTTTTCACGCTCAGCTAATAATAATTGTTTTTGCTTTAGTTCGTCTTCAAGTTCGGTCAACACTTCTTGTTTTCTATGTAATTCTAAATTCTTCGCATCCATGTCAGCCTGCATTTTTCCAGCACTTTTTGCTACAATTGCGCGATCAGCCTCAAGTCGCTTTTCAAGCTGTTGATTTTGATCCACCATTTTTTGATACTGTATTGTCAATGAACGAATTTTCTCACTAATTGCAACAGTATCTTTTTTAATTTTTTCTACTTCTTCCTTAATTAAATGGTAACTTGTTTCTAAATCATTTGACTTATTTTCAAAATGAATAGCTTTCTCTTTGTAAGCAATCAATTCTTCTTCACACACTTTCGCTTTTTCTACAACATCCTTGTATTTTTTCATCGGAACACACGAAACTGCAATCAAACAACTAACCAAAAACACTATAAAATTTAAACGCATCGAAAAAAAATTAAATATTTTGCGAAACTAACCAATTTTGAGGAAAGAATCACTTAAAACTTTCGTTGAAAAAATGTTAAAACAAAGGGCATGCCAAACGACTTTTATCTACAGAACTGCAATTTGAATACATCAAAGAAACCTCATGAGAAAACATACTTACACGTTGAATATCGGAAAAGACGTAATCACATGAATATCCAAAAACTACACCTTTTGGCAATTTAACCTGAAACAAACCTACAAATGCATCTTGATTTCTAAATCCTACACCCACTTTAAACATTGAATACAAATCCAATGTTGTACAAAGATCAAGTGTCAATGGAGAATTGATTGTTTTCTTTAACAATAAATTAGGTATTAAAGTAAAATCATCCGTAAGCTGAAATTTAACCCCAGAAGTCAACATCCAATGCAAACGGAACCCAGATGCTTGACCTACATCTTTCCAATCTGTTGAAGAGAGCTCCTCAAAACTCAAACCGATGTAATAATTTTTAGTATTCCACCAAAGACCCATACCTACCAAAGGTGTATATTGAGTTGTACTTCTTTTCAACACTGGGTCAGGATGTAAAGTAGTTAATTGCGAACTATTAAAAATAAATTGTCTTAATCCGCCTGAAATACCAACTGATAAACGATTGTCTTGTGTAAAATTTAAGTGAAAAGCATAATTTAATGCCAAATTGTTTGTGGTAATTGGGCCAAAATTATCGTTCAATAATTTGAATCCTATTCCATGTCTTGGACTATATACTTTCTTACGATTTGTTTCTAAATTATTGGAATACAAAACCGTGCTACTCCATGGAGCTCCTTGAAAACCCAACCATTGAAGGCGAGAAAGTACTTTTAATTCTGAGCAATTTTTGATACCTGCATGCGCTGGATTTAATGCCATCGGATTCCAAACCCACTGAGAAAATTGTGCGTTTTGTTGTGATAAACCATCATTGGTAACCAATAAAATTAATATGATTAATAATTTGCGCATTACCTCACTATGGTTAATGTACCTTTCAAAGGTTCAGAATAAAATGGATCTCGAAGAGTTATTACAAAATAGAAAACACCTTCATCTACAGGAGTTCCATTAATGGTACCGTCCCAATATTTTTTATAATTATACCCTGTGGTTTCAAACACAGTATGGCCCCATCTGTTTAAAATTTTTACGGAACAATTTGGAAAATCCTCTAAAAATGGAATTTCCCATGTGTCATTGATACCATCAGCATTAGGTGTAAATGAATTGACAGGCACCAATTCTTTTTGTTTCACCTTTATAGTTACAGGACTACTTAGTGTACAGCCAGACTTTGTAGCAACCAAAAAATAAGTAATTGTTTGACGAGGTGCGGCAGGCGTTGTTAATAAATACTCATCTTCTATCCCAATTTTTGGCGTCCAATAATATCCATCTGCATCAGTCGTACCATTTAATGTTGTTATCTGACCTTCCTCTATGAGTTGATTAGGCCCCGCATTTACGCGCAACGAGATAACATTGAAAGGACCGCTAACAGCTTCAATAATTATTGGACATGTTGCTGAGGAATAACATGTGTTTTTCACTTTTAATACATCTCCTGTTTTTAATGAGGCTGTTTCATAAAAAGCACTATCAGTTACAGCCTGTAACACATCATTTATATACCATTGATATTGAGAAGAATCTATACAGTTAGTTGATTTAACATTAAATTTTGAAGGTGTGTTAGTACATAATTGTTGTGATGGAACTACTAAATTAATTGTTGGTGTAGGACGATCTATACCTGGTCCTTTCAATAAAACATCAACTTTAAACTCTTCAGGATTTGAACTATTAGCGCCAGTTAAAACGATATAGTATTTTGAGTTAGGAGGCAGTCCCAAAGCATCAATAGTAAAGTCAGAAATAACATTTTTCTGGACAACTATTTTTGTATAAGTGTCCGCATTGCATTCAATTCCTGCCTTCACAATCCCAATATGAAATGCAGACGAAGGAAGCACTGTTTTAAATGAAAGATTTGAAAAAACAAATTGTACATCACCTCCAGATGTTGATGTTGTAAATGTTAACCAAATTGTATTTGTTTGCTTAAACCCTAATAATGGCTCAAACAAATCTTCACCTACAAAATTAGAAGTGGCATTGTAATTATTAATTGGAACTTGGCTCTCTGTGCATAGAATAAGCGCATCACTACATTTATCGTAACTTTCTTGAGTAAATACAAATGAAGTAAATACAAACAAAAAAATACCAAACAACCAACTACAATAATTATTCATTCAGAGATTATAACGATAATTAATTGAATTTATTGTGCAAACTCAAGTTTATTTTCCTTAAATAATATTCCAAACTGCTGTAATTCATTTAGAATTGGTGCATATACTTCTTTTTCTACTGGAATATGAATACCTTTAAGATTGATCTGATCATTCAAAAGCATTTTACCACAAATTGCAATGGGTAAACCAACAGTGTTACTCATAGAAGTATATACTTGGTTTTCGCCAATATTAACCATAGAAGATGTTATTTTATATCGTGTTGAATCTAAAGAATATTCAAACTCGTGATACATCACTAACATGTCTTTATCTTCAGGCTCTAGAATCCATTTTTTAGTTAAAATTGATTCCAATAATTGAGCAGGTGTTGCATTTTTTATTCCTAGAGGAAGTGTATCATTGAACAAGCCTAACCATTCAAATTTATGAAATAACTCCTCGTCATCTTTTGTAAAAAGTCGTTTGAATTTATTTTCTACTGATTCGCCTGTCTGAAAAGGTAAAAATGCATTGATAAAATTTCTAGGAGTAAGCATTTCAGAATTTTCTAGTGTATAACTATCTTCAGTCATACCCAATTGCACGAAAATATTCCATGCTTTGGCAAAACCTGGCCTCCTTAAGGTGCCTCTATATATTGTAGGGATTGTATCCAATTTATAAATTGGACGATAAGACAAAGAATTTCTATTGGCATAGCCATCAAATAAACCGTACCCTTCAATTTCTACGGTTTCTAATCGTTCAAACAATTTACCATAAGGAATGTACTTATATTCTTTTTCTTCGATAAAAGCCGCAGCAGGTCCTTGTCCAGCAATCACTACATTTCTAGGATTCCATGTAAACTTATAGTTCCATGGATTTGTATCATTGGATGGAGCAATTAATCCACCACAAAAAGATTTAAAACTATGAATAACCGCATTTTTATCCGCTCTAATTTCGTCTAAAATTTGACATGCACTCATATGGTCAATTCCTGGATCAACCCCAATTTCATTCATGATCAATATTCCGGCTTCTTTAGCGGCAGCATCCAACTGTTTCATTTCATCAGAAACATAAGATGGAGTAATCAAATTGGTTTTCAATTCAATACAATCTTTGGCTACTTCAACATGAAAACGAGCAGGTAACATACTGATGACTAAATCTGCAGATTCAATTTCAGGACGGCGTTCAGAGGGATTTAAAGCATTGAATGAAAGTGCTACTGCATTTGGATGATTATTCAATTTCTTCCGAACCACTTCAATGTCTTGATCGCAAACACGTAAACTCCAATTATATTTGTTAGAATGATCTAAAAAATAACGAATTAAAGATGAGCTTGAAAGTCCAGCTCCTAGTAATAATATTGTTTTCATTGACACCTACTTAAAATTTAAAACCAACTAAATGATTCCAGTGCGAATTTAGGAAATAAGCAATGATAAACAAGAAATGTGAAGGAGGATATTTCACCAAATTGAACTGCAAATTAATTCCTTTTTGACATCAATATACAATTAAAATCGGCAAAAAAAATCTATACTCACCAATGAAGTTGAAATAGTAATACCCATTCATTAAAATTTCTGATTAATTTCAAGCTCTTAAAACCTATTTTTTGGCGAATGCATTTTAAACTATTTTTATACTTATTAGCGGTCGTTTTATTAACAAATTGCGCAAAATCAAAAAACAAACTCGAAATAAATCAATTGGATGAAATTAAAATGGATTCCAAAACAATGATTTACAATAAAGAGCAATCCAACTTTATCGAAGGAACATATATTAAGGTGATTTCATCCGATTCGAATCGTATTGAAATTGATCTTCCTGAAAATTTTATGGTAACTACTGAAAATTGTACATCTTGGCACATAGGGTGGGGAAGTGATTCTATCTACTATGATGCAGGAGTAGAAAATATTCGAAGTATCAAAGCAATACATGGAAATAAACTCCTATTAGGAGATTTGAAAAGAGGTACTGGATACCCAAGAGTCAACAAAAATATTGTCTTTTGGAATTTTAATCAAGGATATATAAAACAGCATCAAAAAAGTATAATTGACCCCTCTAAATGGGAAGAATTCGCAGGAAAGAGTCTGGCATTTGCTGACATTGTGCTACCTCAAAACAGCAAAAAATTTAAACTAATTTTTCAAGAATGTGATACTGTAAAACGTCAAACCTATGCAGCAGAATCTGCTGATTTAATTCACTGGACACCAAGTAAAAAAGGGCGTCCAATACTTAGGTATCACCAATTCAAAAACATACCTTGGGCATCAGGAAATTACCAACTGAAACAAGTGCCATTTATCAACGATATATTTTACTATAGAAACAAATGGTATTACATTTTTTCAGGATTGGATGAACAATTTCATAATTCTTTAGGGATCGGTTACAGCGAAGAAGTAGATGGGGAAATCATTGTACGGAAAGAACCGTTACTAACAAAAGGAGTCTCAAAATCTTGGAACGAAAAAGGAAATTTTAGCGGAGAAATTATACACAAGTACGGTACTTTTTTACTCGCATTTACAGGTGTAGACTATTACGGAAAAGAAAGTGTAGGGTTGGCCTTTTCAAAAGATTTAATTCATTGGAAATATGC
>CALPOI020000006.1 GCA_943325145.2 Candidatus Planktophila lacus
ACTTTATTACTTGGCATACTGATTGGTTTAATAGTCCCTGTATTTGGAGCAAGTGTTCGTTATAAAATTCCTTACCTACCATTTTTAATTCCATCACTAATTCTCCTATTATCTAAATCAACTCAAAAAATCATATGCGAAAAATAGTAGCCTTCATCTCACTTTTTTTCATTTGTTTATCTTGTATGAAAGGAAAAAAAGTAGACCTGATTTTTCACAATGCCTCAATCAATTTACTGGATGACAATCAGACAATCCACCAAGCAATGGCGGTTAAAAATGGCAGAATTATTGAAACAGGCCCAGAACGTCAAATTTTAAACAAATACGCATCTAACGAGACAATTGATTTACAGCAACAGAAAGTCTACCCTAGTTTTATTTGTCCTTATGTTCCTTTGGATCAATTATTGGTTCAGTTAGAATCAACGGATTTATCAAAAGCTCAATCCGAAAATGCCATTTTCACCCTAATTGAAAAATACTTTACGACTAGTTCTAATCGTTTTATTTCGCTAAATATCCCCTTAAAATTTTTAAATACCGAGCTCAAAATATACCAATTACTTGCTGAAAAGTATAAGGATAAAATAATTGTATTTTATTCCAATGAGAAAAACAAAGGAATTTATAAATTAAAAAAAGAAGCTTTCAAAAATATAGAACTGCCAAAAAATGTTCAGTATGAATGGATCTTAAAGACAATTCAACTTAATTTCGAAAACAAACAAAAAAGCATTAATAAAATTCTTACTTCCTATTTGGAAAATGGTTATACTACATTGGACATTCCAATTAAAAACTACGAGAATCTGAACATCATTGAGAAGATGATAAAAGATAAAAAAATGACTGTTCATTTCTACCTAACAGAAGAGTTATTCCAAAAAAAAATAAATAGGAAATCAAATAAATATAAAGGCTTAATCATCGACACATTAGTAGATTTCTCACAGCAAATTTCATTTGCAAAAAAACATCAATTACAAATTGTATTTCCTTCAAATATAAAAGAACAAAATTTAAAACTAATCCAAGAAGATTTAGCTGATTATTCGAAAGACCATCGTTGGAAAATTATAATCAATAAATCTCCATCTAATAATGAATTCGCTTTTTATACAGAAAATAACTTTTCGATTTTATTTCATTCAAATTTAAATTATGATTTACAAAAAGATTTATCATACTTTTCTATTAGAAACAACAGTACCGATCCTACCAACTTCTTGAAATTGATCAATGAACAGAAAATAATTAAGCAGGATATTGTTCTCAAGACTTTATATAGCCAAACAAAATGGGCCTCTTATCAAAACTTTGAAGAATTAAATTTAGGCACACTTGAAAAAAACAAACTCGCTAATTTCATAGTGATTAGTTCAAGTATCAATGAAAAGAACAAATCTTCAATTGTTCCATTACAAATATACTCTAAAGGAAAAGTCATATACAGCGCATACTAATCAACAAGTTATTAATGTTTTTAGTATATTTATATAATTGAGATTTAAGACACAACTCCCACATAATTCTTACGACAATGAAACGCTTGTTTGATATCCCCTTATACCAGCTAGAAAAAT
This sequence comes from Candidatus Planktophila lacus, assembly GCA_943325145.2. Taxonomy (GTDB): domain Bacteria; phylum Bacteroidota; class Bacteroidia; order Flavobacteriales_D; family Crocinitomicaceae; genus CANHVK01. The sequence goes on from CALPOI020000006.1 coordinate 1,587, forward strand.
ATCCAAATAATGGAATGTTTGTTTCAAAAATAAATGGAACTTGGACACCAATTTCTACCAAAGATTTTATTGACCTAACAAACAAAGTTTCCAAAGCATTAATTGACCTATCCGTTCAAGCAGGTGATAAAATCGGAATTATTTCTACAAATAGATTAGAATGGAATATAATCGATATTGCCTGCCTTCAGATCGGTGCAATTGTTGTTCCTTTGTATCCTACTATTTCTGAAAACGACTATAAATATATCTTTAAAGACTCCGGTATAAAAATATGTTTTGTTGGATCGATTGATTTGTATAACAAAATATCAAACATAAAAAATGAACTTCCAGAATTAAAAAACATCTATTGTTTTGAAGAACAACCAACCGTGAATTTTTGGAAAGACTTGATATTTTCAGAAATAAAAGCACAAGATAGCGATATCGAAGACCGAAAAACAAACATCAAACCCGATGAACTTGCAACAATAATTTACACTTCAGGAACAACTGGGAATCCAAAAGGTGTAATGTTATCCCACTCAAACATTTTTAGTAATGTTGAAGGATGTATCGATAGAATGCCTGCCAATGAAAACTCTAAAGTGTTGACTTTTCTTCCAGTTTGTCATGTTTATGAAAGAATGTTGCACTACTTATACATGTATATGGGCTGTTCGATACATTTTGCTGAATCAATGGACACGATTGGGGAAAACATAAAAGAAGTACAACCTGATATGTTTACAGCAGTACCAAGACTAATTGAAAAAGTGTACGAGAAAATTATACGCAAAGGAGAAGAACTTTCAGGTTTGAAAAAAGTATTGTTTTTTTGGGCTGTTAGACTTGCTGAAAAATATGAAACAACTGGAACATCTCTTTTCTATCAAATTCAACTTAAAATTGCGCGCAAATTAATTTTCTCTAAATGGCAAGAAGCCTTGGGTGGAAATGTAAAAGCTATTGCTTCAGGAAGTGCTGCTTTACAACCAAGATTAGCAAGAATATTTTTAGCCGCGGGCATCAATGTATTAGAAGGATATGGATTAACTGAAACCTCACCAGTTGTATCTGTTAATTGTTTAAAAAATGGAATCAAAATTGGAACAGTAGGAACTACCATTGAAAAAGTAGATGTAAAAATTGCTTCGGACGGAGAAATCTTAGTAAAAGGCCCCAATGTAATGATGGGATACTACAATAATGAAAAAGCTACAAAGGAAGTCATCGATTCTGAAGGATACTTTCACACAGGTGATATTGGAGAAATTGTAGAAGGTAAATTTTTAAAAATTACTGACCGTAAAAAAGAAATTTTTAAAACTTCAGGGGGTAAATATATTGTTCCACAAGTAATGGAAAATAAATTTAAAGAATCAAGATTTATTGAACAAATTATTGTTGTTGGTGAAAATGAAAAATATCCAGCAGCCCTAATTGTACCAAATTTTGTTTACATTCGTGAATGGTTGCAATTACATTCAACTGAAGAAACAACTTTAAATAACGAACAATTAATTGCCAAAAAAGAAATTATAGATCGATTTGAAAAAGAAATATCCTTTTATAATAAACAATTTGGACATTGGGAGCAACTTAAAAAATTCAAGTTATTGTCAGAAGAATTTACAGTCGAAAATGGTGAACTTACTCCAACATTAAAATTAAAGAGAAAAATAATCCTTGACAAAAATAAAGGTTTACTTTCAGAAATATACAACTATTAATAGATCTACTTATTTGAAATAAAATTAATTTTTATCATAAATAAGACATAATAAATGAGCAATATGAACACAACTCCAAAAATAATTTATCACTATTTCAATCAACTCACTGAAAAACAAAAAAATCAAATTGAAAAATTATTTAAGGTATACAGCTATTGGAATGCTCAAATAAATGTTATTTCACGAAAAGATTTAGATGAGTTTTACGAACGTCATGTATTACATTCTTTATCAATAGCGAAAGTGATTAACTTTTCGCCTTCTTCCAATATTCTTGACATTGGAACTGGTGGCGGATTTCCTGGTATACCCTTGGCAATTTTGTTTCCGGATTGTAAATTTACTTTAGTAGACTCTATAGGAAAAAAAATTAAAGTTGTTCAAGAAGTTGCTGAAGAACTAGGATTGAGTAATGTGACCGCTATAAAATCTCGTGCAGAAGATATTGATGAAAAGTTTGATTTTATAGTTAGTCGTGCAGTGACTGAAATGCCTAAGTTTCTTACATGGACTAAAGACAAAATTAGCACTAAACAAAAAAACGAATTAAAAAATGGGATATTATACCTAAAAGGCGGGGATTTAACTGAAGAGATGAAAGGTATAAAAAAAGAGATTAAATATTACGAACTCAAAAATATGTTCAACGAAGAATTTTTTGACACAAAAAAAGTGGTCTACTTGAAAAACTAATTATAGTTTGTACTTTTTAAAGAAAGCTGTCCAATCCCAAACAAAATTTTGCATTATATCATCCATTCTTTTTAAAAAAAGTGGATTAGGAGCTTGAATTTTTTTGTAGTAATCCGTTTGAAATTCATTCAAATTGTATTTATAGAATAAAGCCTTGGACATACCGTACAAAATATTCTTTGAAGGTTTATTCACTCGAGCAATAAACGAAATATAGTCCTTCACTAATTGATCAAATTCAGATTCAGGGATTCCAAATAAAGGAGCTACTTTTTTTACTATTAACTGCTTAATATTTTCATAATGTGCAGTTTCAAATGTTGATTGTAAAAGGACAATGTTTCCTACAAAAACAATCATTATAAACTCTCCACTATCATCTTCGTCAATACCAGGAGTCAATTCAAAAGCAGGATCAACATTAATTAAAGAAGCAACATCTTTGAAACTCTTATCAATAACATCAAGCAAACCATTCACAAAAATGTTTGCAATTTGATTTTCATTTAATCTTCGTTTCAAAAAAGATCCTAACATAGATTAATTATTTGTCTTTTAATTAATTTAACAAATTTAACGTATATATCTAAAAACTTATGCGAACCAAAAAATGATTAATCAACAAGTTATTAACATTGTGAGTGAATTATTTTATTTTGATAGTATCTTAGCATAGTGAATTATCGGTGTATATTTCTATTGTTAATGTTCTATAGTCCTTATTTTTTTGGACAAGATATACATTGGTCACTCCCATTACAAAACCCAATTGGATTAAATCCCTCCAATGTAGGTGATTTTAAAGGTGATTTTAGGATTATATCTAACTATAAAGATCAATGGAGAAGCGTAACAAAACCGTTTAACACAATAAATTTAGGAATCGACAAAAAAATCAACAAGCTATTTTCATTAGGTTCAACGTTGACACATGACATCACTGGAGATGGTAAATACCGAACTATAGATTTAAATGTACTCCCATCCTACTCATTGATTGCCAAAAATAATAAAAAACTAACGGTAGGTGTTTCATTAGGTATTATATACAAACAAATCACACCTGCAAACTTTAAGTTTGACAATCAATTTGATGGTTATATGTACCAAGAAAATCTTTCTTCAAATGAAGCCTTTCAATCGGCTTCACAATTGAACATGAATATTGGGGCAGGGCTAAGTTTTAGTTTCAATCAACATACTATTGGATGTTCATTTTTTAATCTAAATCAACCAAACCAAGGTTTTTTTAACACCTCAATAAAGAGACCAATACGTTTTTTATTTAATTACCAAACTCTTCTAAATCAAAATGGTAGATTTCAATATACACCTTCATTTGTAGTGCAAAAACAAAGTGTTTATACGGAAGTAATATCTGGATTAAAAAGTTCATATCAAATCAACAATAAAAAATTAAAATCAATTAATTTAGGGTTAAATGTAAGATTTAAAGATGCAGTAATCCCTTATATCGGTTTAGAATTCAATAACCTACAAACAGGAATAGGATACGACATCAATACTTCAAGTTTAAATTTAGCAAGCAGAAGCAGAGGTGGAACTGAATTGTATTTACAATACATTTTCGTGAAACCAACAATTAAAAATTTAGAACATAGAAAATGCAAAGATTTTTTATAATACTACTCTTTTTTCTCTTTAATAGTATGTACTTAAATGCTCAAGAAAAAGAATCAAAAAGCAAGAAAGCACTAAAAAAAGATATTGAAACAAATAACTCGTTAGGAGACTACATTGAAGCATTGTCATATTTAAAACAATTATATGAACAAGATACGATGAATCTCAAAACTTTATATAAATATGCACAAACACTCAAAGAATATAAAGACTATATAAATGCTGAAAAAAAATTCACCGAATTAGTCCTAAAAGATGAAAAAAATAAATATGCTCCTTATGCCACTTTTGAATTAGGACAACTAAAAAAACACAACAAAAAATACTTAGAAGCCATCTCTATATTTAAAAAAGCATTCGAACAGAATAGAAGTGTTCAGGATAATTACATTCAACAAAAAACAAAAAGAGAAATTGAATCTTGTCAATTTGCAATTAATGGACAAAAAGATTCATTAGAATTCAAAGTTTCGAAATTAGACTCAACAATCAATAGTAAAAACAGTGAATTTATTCATACCATCAAGGACAACAAAATAATATTTAGTTCATTAAGACCCGACTCTATTGATAAGAATGAAGTAATATACTCCAAAACATATTTAAATAAATTGTTCGCTTACGATACAATTACTAGAAAAACAAATGAAATCAAAGAATTAAATTTTGAAAAACAAAATACTTCGAATGGTACATTCTCAATTTATGGAAATCGTTTTTTTTATTCTGTTTGCGATACAAATTACCTAAATACAAGATGTAAAATTGTTAGTGTTAGCTTCAGGAACAATAAATTTGGTGTAATTGATACACTATATGGAGAAATAAATTCAGAGGATGGATCATTCAGTATGCCGTATGTAACGAAAATAAACGGAAAAGAAATTATCTTTTATTGCTCAAATAATAATTCAGGAAAGGGAGGCTACGATATTTACGCAGGAGAATTAGTGCTAAATCAAGTAATAAACTCAAAACCAGTCCCTGCAATTAATTCATTAGAAAATGAAATCACCCCTTTTTACGATACTATCACAAATGAACTATATTTTTCAAGTACCTGGCACAATGGTTTTGGAGGATATGATGTTTTTAAAGTAAACTATATTAAACCAACAAAAAATTCAATCATAAATTTAGGTCCAGTCGTAAATAGTCCAGCAAATGAAACCTATTTTTTTAAAAATAAAAACGAATTTTATTTTACAAGTAATCGACTTGGATCAAACTTTAGCAAAAACCCAACTTGTTGTGGAGACATTTACAAAGCAGAAAAAAACACACCTAAAAAAGCGTTAAATAAAGATTCAATCATTCCAAACATAACATTATCAAAAAACACAATTGACTCACTTAAACTTAAAGTAGAAATTGAACAAAAAATTGAAGCTAGAAAAATTGAACAAAAAGAAAACTACATTCAATTAACCAAACTATTACCGCTCACCTTGTATTTTCATAATGATGAACCGAATCCAAAAAGTAATGACACTACATCAAATTTTGACTACGAAGAAACCTATCATAAATACATAGAATTACTTCCAAGATATCAATCTGAATATTCAAAAGATTTAAAAAAAGAGAAGAAAATTGAAGCAGAAGAAGATATACTAAATTTTTTCAGTGATAAAGTAATTAATGGTTATAATCAATTGAATGAATTTTTAAATCTACTTGAATTAGAATTAAGACAAGGAACCTACTTTAAACTTGAAATTAAAGGATTTGCGAGTCCTTTAGCAAAAACAAAATACAATAGAAACCTAAGTAAAAGAAGAATTGACACCTTTAAAAATTACATAAGAACATACAATTCAGGAGTATTAATGGATTATTATAAAAACAAAAAAACACTTGAGATAATAGAAGTACCTTTTGGTGAAGAAAAAGCAGATCATTTCGTTAGCGACAACCCAAATGACACAAAAAAATCAGTTTATTCCAAAGCAGCTTCATTAGAACGAAAAATAGAAATCCTTTCTGTAGAGATAGTAAAATAAAAAAAAATACTATATTTAAAACTATGGAAAAACCGAAAAGAATATTGTTTTTAGACTTAATGCGTGTATTAGCATTATTTATGATGATTCAAGGTCATACCACTTATGATTTTTTAGACTTAACTATAAGAGATGGCCAAAGTACTGGGATAAAGATTTGGACTAGTTTAAGAGGATATACTGCACCTTTCTTCATGATGGTATCTGGAGCCGTTTTTACATTTTTAATGTTGTCTCAAGAACAAAAAGATGGTTCAAATCCGAGAGTAAAGGCAGGAATTAATCGAATTTTCATTTTATTATTTTGGGGTTACCTACTGAATTTTCCAATTTATGAAATTGGAAAAATATTTACAAAAGAGGGATTAGAATTATTTTTATCAATCCATATATTAGAGACGCTATTTACAATATCATGGATATCAATAGCGATCTATTTGTATAATTCAATTACAAACACAGAAAACTCTTACAGAACATCGATTATTAAGCAATTATTTCGTGATGGTGCCGTTAAACATGTATTGTTTAGAGATAAACTTTTTAATAAAGAATTTTTTAAATACGAAGAAAAAAAGAAAAGAATAACAAATTCTGTGTTTTGGGGAGTCATTATAAGTATCCCATTCTTAATTATATCCAATGTACTAACCATAGAAGAAAAACAAAGAGCTTTGCGAGTAGATGTTTTGCACATCATCGCATTAGGTTTACTTACTATTATGCTTGTGTACTTTTTAACATTGCATAAAAAATGGCTAATGACGACTATCTATTTTATTCTAATGTTAATCATCATTGCGTTATTTCCATTGGTAAACAATGTGGATTTATCCCACTTACCAATATTTGTTGCTCCCTACTTAAACGATTTTGAAACTAAATCAATGTTCCCATTAACACCCTGGTTAGCATACATATTTGCTGGAGCATTACTTGGATTGTGGCTCAACTACGAAGTAAGAAAAGAAAATTTCGATAAAATTATAGGATATAAATTGGCACTAGTAGGAACTTGTTTTCTTCTATTATCAAAATTCGGTGATAGTTTTGAAGTTGCCTACTATGGTAAAAGCTATTTTTGGCACGATAGCCCAAATTTAATCTACCACAGAATAGGTATCGTTATATCAGTAGGATCCGTAATGTCATTTCTAGGTTTAATTATAAAAGACCTTCCAAAATTTATGACTCAAATGACTAGAAATACGCTTTGGTTATATATTGGGCATTTAATAGTTATTTATCAAATCGTCAAACCAATTATTGGATACAAAACAAGATTTAATGTACCGCTTACAATGGTGTGTATAGTAGTAATGTTTATATTGATGTACTTTCAAACAAGAATAATACTGTATATACAAAAAAAAGGTGGCTATATGGCCACCCTAAAATTGTTGTATAAAAAGAAAAATTAAGCTGAAAATAGTTTATTTGCAATATCAATCATTTCAGCAGAATCTAAAACCAATTTAGGATTTGAGAAGTTCATATCATTTATTGTATTGATTGGAATTAAATGAATATGAGCGTGAGGTACTTCTAGTCCAATAACTGTCATTCCAATTTTCTTACATGTCAAATGGAGCTTCATTTTTGCAGCAACTTGTTTACTGAAACAAATTAAATCAGACAATAAAGAATCATCTAAATCAAAAATATAATCAATTTCAAGTTTTGGAATCACCAATACATGACCTTTGACAAGAGGTTGAATGTCTAAAAAAGCAAGAAAATGATCATTTTCAGCTACCTTATAACAAGGTATTTCACCATCAATAATCTTTTTAAAAATTGTAGACATTATCTAGTAATTTCAATAATTTCAAACTTAACCACTCCATTAGGAGTAGTAATATCAGCAATATCACCAACTTTCTTACCTAATAATCCTTTACCTATAGGAGAATCTATTGATATTTTTTTCAATTTTAAATCTGCCTCATTCTCAGCAACCAAAGTGTATTGCATTTCAGTATTATTTAAAATATTTTTTATTTTAACATGTGATAAAATAAAAACTTTTGAATTATCAATGGTTGATTCATCAATTATTCTTGCGTTCGAAATTATCGTTTCTAACTTAGAAATTTTCATTTCAAGTAATCCCTGAGCTTCTTTCGCTGCATCGTATTCCGCATTCTCAGATAAATCACCTTTATCCCTAGCCTCAGCTATTTGATCAGAAATTTGAGGTCTTAAAACAGTTTTCATTTCATGAAGTTCATCCTTCAATTTTTTTAAACCTTCTTCTGTATAATATGAAATTTGTGACATAATAAAATAGATTAAAATAAAAAGAGGACCAATAAAGATCCTCCGTCCAACTAATTATAAAAATTACTTAATATTGATTGTAGTACCAAAAGTATGAATAAAACCAAATGGACCAGTTGTTCTAATTGCATATTCAAAACCGATAGCAGATTTGTTTTTCCCATACAAGGCATCAAATGAGAAACCTGCCGTTAAACCAGTTAACGAATTCGTTCGTAATGCATCATCGAAAATTCCATCTTCATACACATAACCAACTCTAACGTTTAAAGCTGCCCAACTTTTAACTAAACCATAATCAAGACCTAATCTAAATTGATCTTTGGAAAAAGAATTCGCAGTAAAAGCAAAAGAAGGAGTGAATTTAGAATCATTACCTAATAAAAAATCATAAGACACACCGATAGCAAGTAATGAAGGTAATTCATACGATTGAGATCTTTGCTCTAAAGTAGCATTGTTCCCGTTTTTTTGATAATTGATCTGTGTAGATAAACCATCACCTTCTTGCTTAATAGTTGGACCAACATTTTTTAGAGTAATCCCCATCTTAAATTTATCTTTATCACCTGTAACATAGCGAATACCAGCATCTAAAGCAACTCCAAAAGAATTAATGTTTGAAATAGATTCAGATAATAATTTTAAATTAATTCCACCAGAAATAGAATGTGTAAATAATTTTGCATACCCTAAATTTACCGTATTGTATGAAGGAGCATATGTTCCAATATTTCCATCAGGATTATCTTCAGTAGTTCTAGCAATGGAACCAAAACTCATTGATTGTACAGAAACAGCAATAGCACTACTTTCTCCAATTTTCTGTGCAAAACCAGCGCCAATATAAGGTATACCAGCATTACCAAGCCAATTGGTATATGAAAACTTAATTTGAGTCTTATCTGTATATGCAAGTCCCGCAATGTTAGTGTAGGTAGCTTCTAAACCATTTGCATAAGATAAATTCGCATCTCCCAATGCTACACTTCTTGACCATGGATTCACTAACAACTGAGAAGCACCAGCTGAACCTACACGATCTTCATTTCCTGCCAACGTTTGAAACACAACTAGTGTCATTGTTAACAAAAAACCTAATTTAGTAATATTAAAAATAGACTTCATATGTAAATAGTTTGTTTTATAATATACTCTCAAAATGAATGCTTTTCATTCAAATATGAACTTATACAATCTTAATTAAATCGTTTCTAAATCTATTTGTCGCATTCCACCAAAGAACTTAATCACAGTAGAACCAACTCCTTCAACTTCAACATGAATTAAATAGACACCACTTGCAATTGGAATAGCTTGATTATTTTTCAAATCCCAATCAACAAAACTTAAAGGAGAAGCCTTCTTAAATGTTCTAATTAATTTACCACTAATGTTATAAATTTTAATCACACAATTTTCAGGCAAATTAGTGATTTTAACTTTAGTATCTAATCTGTTTTTTTCATAAGTTGAAAAAGCATAGTAAGGATTAGGAACAACATTAATTAAGGATAATGCATCTACTTGACGATCTTTACTTGCAACAGTTGTAGCAACTTCATCCATCTCCCAACCATACATTGGTTGACCATTGTTTAAACCAGTAGCTGTAAAATCATTGAACTCTTTATTTACTCTGACACTGATTTTACAATCGGTTTCAATAGAGAAATTATTTTTTATAGCTAATGGATTCGCAATCCATAATAAATTTTGATAAACTGATAAATAATCAGACACATTATCCGTTGCTAGTTTATCATAAACCCAATTATTTTTCCCATCATAATATGGACAATTTTTAGCATTATCAGTATAACCATGAACATTAACTCCAAAAACATAAATAGGGTGCTGACCTCCAAAATGGAAATCTCCATTATTATCTTGGGATACATTCGATGGATTCCAAATCATATCTCGACCATTGTCACCGGTTAAAAATGAATTTTCACCAAAAGCCATGTGTAATCTCATACCTGATTCAACATCAATTGCATATCCTGGAAACCATCCCATACCATTTGACGTACCTGTTGGTCTTCCTAACTTATCTACACTTTTACCTTTGCGAAGTGTACCAGGTTTTGCTCCACCTTCATTACCTAATATTTTTCTACCCATTTCAATAACAGCACATCTCGTCCATAATGATGTATCTTTAGTTATTATAATATCAATGTTATTCAATCTAGAAATACTTGCAATATCTCTAACATCATTTGGACTTGATATTTTATCAGGATAAGCTAAAGGCATAAATTCACCTTGATAACCTACTAAACAATGAGGTGCAATCGTACCATTCAAAAGTTTAGTGTATTTTTTATCTGGATCCATAAAAGCATCACCATATGTGTTTTTTTGATCTGGATAAAATTTCGGATTAAATACACCTAATAAATCATCGTTCGGATTTGGTTTGTATTCATTAGTACCACTTCTAATCCAGTTATATGGCGTGTAATCATCTCGATCACTTATACCAGTTAACCATTTTTTAGATGAATCTTGAAAAGTAATAGTAGCATTAATTGGATCAGTAAAACGCTTGTATTCATCAGATATAGAATAGGTCTTTTTAGTTATATCTGTGAAATAGTATTCACTTTGATTAATTTGCACAGAAACTCCCCATTGTGGAATAATCTGCTCATTGTCACTAAGTATAGTGACTTCTGAAGTAACTGAATCTAATAAAGAACCACCTTTTTTATCAAAACGATAAATAATCCAATTTGCAGTATCAATTCCTTTGTTATTCTTAGCTTCATTTAAAGTTTCAGATTTATAACCTCTGAACTTACATTCAAAATAACCTTTTGCCAAATTTAAAGGGTCAACTACTTTAATATTCAGTGGACCTCTACCGTATTCATAAGTAGGTGTTTTATAGAAACCAGACTGCACAATAGAGTCTCTTGATTCTGTTGTTAAATCCACAAATCTATTACCATTACCACGACCATCTAAACGTGTAATTTTAGGAGTTGTACCATAAACAGCATTTTGCTCTAAATTTTCAGTTCTAACATTATGAGGCATTCCTTCTGTTGCAACAATTGGACTACCGTCGAAAGAATTTCTAGAAGAAAGATATGGCATCTTTTGACCATCTAACGAATTAGCATCATTAGGATTATAAGTTTTGTAATTATTGTAAGCATAGGCTACAGCAATGTAATAATACTGTTTGAAATTGACTATTCTTCTTTCTCCTGAAGCAAATTGATCTTCTGTTATTTTAAAAGAATGCTTAATACCTCTGTTTTCAGCATTAACTTTTACAGTAGGAATCGAAAAACCTAATTCTTCATCAAATTCAAAATTAATAATGTTTTTAATATTGTTCTTAACATCACACTGAGCTACAAGTCTAGCTTTATCAGTATTACCAATATCAGCAATCGAACCATCTTTAGTTTTCATCTGATAAATTTGATAACCTTCAAAACGATAATTCTTATCAATTACAGCACCATTATCAGGATCTGGTATATTGAAATCTTCTTCAATGTACTTTTCATTTTTATTATTGGATGTAGAAGGATTTTCTAACATCAATATCAATTCTCTATTCAACTCTTGAATTGTTAATTTTGGAGCACTTGGTGGCTCTAAAATTCTAAAACAATTGTCAAATAATGCTTGGGCTTTTGTATCAGCTCTTTTCAATGAACGAACTGAAGCTAATAAATCACCTTCTGAACTTCTCGCATAAACGATACCAACTGTAATATTGTTTACTGCACCAGGTCTAAGTGTAAAAGGGCCAGCCGATTGAACAAAACGACGGTCACCTGCAGGATTGTTATTTGTTTGTTCTGACCAATTTTTAAAACCAGGATCAATACCACCAGTACCCCAATTCAATGTGTCAGAGTCACCTGGAAACATATAATCAGCGAATACAGAAGTTGCTCCAGCACTACCAGGGAAACCAGTACCACCAAACACAGTTCTATCTCCAAATCTCCATTTACAATTCATATAGTTATAGAAGTTAGCAGCTGTTGTAGGATCAGCTTGATTCTGAGCAGCATTCGCAGTATAATAATTAAATCGTTTCATACCAAAACGTTCGTTATCAGGTATACCATCTCCATAGCCAATACCTAAACCAGCATAAACAATTCCTTTTTGGTTAATAGCATCAGTAACAGTTGGAATAGATAGTTTTTTTGTGATAGGATCTTTATGCGGACCAGGATTATCGATACCATCGGCATCCTGGTAAGGACCTTCAAAAAAGTCAATACCTATTGCAGGTGGATTAGAACCATAACCTTTCTTACCTGCGTTATCTTGATCAAAATTATCACCATTAAAACAATATCCCAAACCACGCGTAACATCACAACCTACATAATCATCAGCATAGTTTCCTAAATCTGCATCCACGTACTGGGAGAAATATGTATTAAATAACGTTTGGGTACCACGGTTGATTAACTCATAGTTATAAAAAGTCATTCGATTGACTTCATCATTTGTAGCAAACACAAACGCTTGTGCTCTGATTTCCATACCAATTGGCTCACCATTCGTTTCAGTATGAATATTCCCTTTATCATTGAAAACCCACCAATGTGTTTCATCACCAAATAAAGAAATACGTCTATCTGAACCACAAACAATGTCATCTTTACCTAAAATGTCATCGTACCAAGGGTAATCACCTTTTGAAGCACTGTACTCACCATCTTTATCTCTATCATAGAAAGGCGCTAAATACTTATCTTGACCTTTTCCAACATCTCCATGCGCTGGCCAGTTATTAATTCTATTTAGAACATCATTTGAAGGAGAAACAACAGTAGCACAACCATCTTTACCAGGAATATTTTTACATTCCCACCAAGAGATGTATTGAATAACTTCTGCTTTACGAATAGTGAAAAATTTATCATAAGCAACACACTGATCTGGAGATATACTAGCTTCTCCAGAAGCTCTTACAGCATTATCACCAACTGGCTGAGTAGGATCATAATTTCCTGGATTCGTAGTTGCAGATAAAGGACCCGTCCAAAAATCGTTTCCTTCATTCCTAAACTTTTGTGCAGCTAACTTTAACTGACCATTTACATCAACACCCCCCATCCACAATGAACCAGCATAAATGGCAGTGATATTAAATCCTTTAGGTACTTGATATGCTCCGATACCGTTGGCTCTATCCAAAAATAGAATACCTCCTGTTTCCAACAACGCACTTACGTCGTTGTACTGCAACGTAAGTCTTGCACTCGCAGGGGCACAATTTGCTTTAGAAGTGTGTTTAACAGGAGTTGAATTTTTAATAAAATCATGATTGTAAGAAAGTCCTATAAAGGAAATCGACAATACAATAAATAATATTCTATACTTCATGGTGTATATATTTTAACTTAATACTTTAATTAAAAATCAAATTTAATACCTAAACGTATTGTTCTAGGAGAACTTATGTTATATGAATTCTGAATTTTCATGTTGTAATAATCTCTAAACGATTGTTCGTCAATTTGATTTTGAATCGTTGTTTGAAATTCAGCAGCCGCTAAATAACCATCATCATTCCAGTTACCCGTAGCTCTATAAACATTGATAACATTGAATTGGTTCAATAAATTTGTAGCACGAACATATACATTCAAGAAAGTTACTTTCTTTTTACCATCTTTTTGATTGAATGCGATGTTAATGGTTTTATCTACTTGTAAATCTAATCTGTATGCCCAAGGATTTCTAGATCCATTCAAAGTACCTGTTAAGCCTGAGTAAGAAGGGCTTAACGAACCTTCGTTTACGATATTCGTTTTAGAAGAATAAGGTGAACCAGAATAAATGTTTGTCATCAAATTTAATCCTGTATTTTCAAACAAAGCAATATTGCCTAACATTGGACCGTTGTAATCTTTACCTTCTCCATATCTGTAATCTAATACTATGTTAAATTGATGTCTTGTATCAAAATTATATGGGAAAATATTTCTTAAATTAGGTAAGCCTGCATTAATAAAAGCTGCAGCAGAAGTCGCATCAGAACCTGTTCCCTCAGCAAATTGAAGAGTATAGTTAGCAGTTAATCTAACATTTCCTGTTCTACGCAAATCATACGCAATCGTTAAACCTTTAACCGTACCAAAATCACGGTTTCCATATGTTTTATATGAATTTGGATAAGCATCAAATACATTGATTAACTGAACATTGTTTCTTTGCTCACGATAAAAAGCGGAAATTTTCAAAGAAGAAGTAGGTGTTAGTACTTGTTGAAAACCTAATTCATAATCAATAGTCGTTTCAGGCTTCAAATTCGGGTTATTAATTGTTGGCGAAGCATTTTGTTGGATAAATTGATACTGAGTTGGATCGAATCGAGCTCCACTCGTAGGACGTTTCGTTAAGATATCATAATGAGCAAAGAACGAAGCTTCATCAGATATCGGGAATGAAAAAGCTACCCTAGGCATCACATTTATTTGAGGCTTATACGTAGTAAATGCATCAGAACTTAGTGTTTTTTGATCAGGATTTTGTAAATAAGGAGCAATACCAGCTGCGCCACGAAGAACTTTAGGATCTTCAACTACAGCACCCTTTGCATCGTACCAATTATTTTCAAGACGGTAACCGTTGATTTTTGTTGGATTTTTAATATCATCAACATAGACCGTATAGTCTCCTCCAATATTAGAAGGAACTTCAGCTTTAAATGGCAAGTTTTTATCATTTAAAACTTCATTCACCGTTTTTGCTGAGTAAAAAAGGTAAGGGTCCTTTAATACTGGTTGATTTGCATCAAATACATCTACACGAACACCAACATTGAAAACTAAATCATTAAATGCAAATTTATCCATTAAATAACCTGCAACATAAATTGGTTGAAAAGCACCAACTTTACGTTCGTAATTTTTTGTTTTTTCGTCGTATTTTGTAAAATAATCGTTGATGTTAGTTGTACCAGAAACTTTATTCCCAGCAATATCATAACCGTAGTAGTTGATGTATGAGTCACCACTGTTCAACAATTCATCTGGAGAAAACATATCAATTTTCAACAAACTAGGATCTAAACTGAACACATCAATATAATTACTACTACCGCCACTAAGGCCTAATTTTGTTCTAAGATTATAATCAAAAAAGGATTGTTCATCTTTATTTAATTGACCGCCATATTCACCATTGTTTTTATATGCGTAACCTGAGTTTAATCTTTCGTAATTAACAATTGAATATCCACCCATATTTGTAGTGTCACCATTTTTCACATCTAACTCCTTCAAATGGAAATTTGCTTTTGAACGTGCTAATTTCCATAAACCGATTGGTCCATAGGGATCATCTTGTCTTCCATTACCAAAACTATATCCTCTATCCGTTCTTTTTTCATATTCAAAACCTAATGATATTGCGTGATCACCTATATTCAACGAACCTGCACCTGTAACACGAAACTGATCATTTTCCGCCTTGAAAACCGAATTATAAGGTGATCCAATGTTACTCCAGATGCTGTAAATATTTGTAGGTAATTGACCATTAATCAACGCATTACCAGCTTGTACTTGGTCAATATTCTCATAATGCCCCTGAGGATTGTTTTGAAAAATTGAATAATACTGTGTAGTTATTGCAGCAAGAGCAGCATTTTTCTGTGAAGGTTCAAAATCTACTCGAACATCCCTAGGAACACCGTCTTGTTCCATGATACCATTAGAAATTCCTTTGTATTGTCGTTCTTGAGTGGTTTTAAATTTCCCAACATAACCATAATCGAACAAGTTAAAACCATGTTTCTCATCATACAACTGTCTTTCTTGCTCAGAATAGTCAACCATCAAAGTATAATAAGCACTCTTTATTAATGAACTTGAACCAGGTTGATTATTCACAAAACGTTGTGATAATCGTCCGTAAACCCTCCAGTCTAAATCATATGATGAACCAAAATTGGAAAAATTCAACAATGAATTAGAATAACTGTACTGTTTACCATTTCTTAAATTTAATGAACCACCAAATGTCAAATTCATTGAAGGTCCTGTTCTCACATCAATTTTTGCACTTGAAGAAATCACTGTACTTCTTGCATTCATTCTCCAAGGGTTTCTCTCGAAATCATCGCTTCTTAAAAACATAGCATTTGAAATCGGAGCTTTTCCTTCAGGCATTTGTCTCAACGGATTCGCTAATAAATAATCACGAACATCTTTCTTTATTCTAAATCCTCCACCGTTTGCAAGTGGACGACCATCTAATTCATCTGTGTAGTTAAATGAAACCAAGAAACCTAACAAAGGACGAGTTTTTCTACCTAATGAGTCTCGTTGCATCAAAAGTGGTCCTGATAACATACCCTCAGCTAAATTATAAGCGTATTTATCTAAACCATAAACTTTACCATCGTAACCATTCACATCAGCACCTTTGATATAGAAACCGGAAGAAACGGCTTCAACACTACCGAAAAATTTAGCTGATGGTCCTCTGGTAGTTACAGAAATAATACCCCCTGTAGCATCCCCATAATTTGCAGGTAAACCACCTGTTATTACAGAAACCTCTTCTATTGCAGACTTTGGTAAATTAGAAGAACCTCTCACTTTTATACCATCAATGTAAAAATAAGTATCATCTGAACGAGAGCCACGGATACTGATATCACCATTCCCTTCGTTCGTTCCAACCCCACCTACTGTCTGAGCAACAGCAGCCGCATTACGAGCAGGCAACTTAGAAATATCTTCTCGAGTCATCGTACCTCCAGATGCGGTGTTATCTTTACTAATCAAAGGAACTTTATATGCCTTTACAACCACCTCTTGAACAGCCAATACACCATCAGCCTCTTTTTTAACACCAGGCTTACCCATTGTTAAATCATCAAGGAAGGTGATTTTATCACCAGAAATAATTACCCCAGTAGTCAAAGCCGTTAAATAACCTTCAACTTCATTTTTTAGCTCCACATCATACTGACCCGGAGCGATAGAGTTCATTTGGAATTTACCTTGATCATCGGTTTTCACTCTGTTTTTAATCGCATCTCCCTGCTTTAAAACTACAGTAGCATTAAAAATTGGCTCCTTAGAAACCTCATCTTTAACAACACCTTTTAATGTTCCTAATCCAGATTGAGCAACTGAATACCCTACTGTAAATAAGAAAGTTAAAAATAAAAAATTAAGTTTACGTAACATAATTATACTTTAATTAATAAACTCCAAGAGCTAAAAAGCCATTCATAGTTAAGATTGTAAAAATACATAAAAAAAAGAAAAGTCAAAGAATTGTTAATTTTTTAATGAAATTATGTTAAAATTGAAGAATGAATTATCAAGAAATACAACAGTTAGTGAATTTGCCAGAATGCAAAATTGTAATGAGCGACACATTAAATAACTATGACTTGCCACTTGAAAATCTTTTGACAACAAACGAAATATCACATTACAATCAATTAAATACACCCCACCTACAAAATCAATTCAAATTAATCCGTGGATTGCGAACTGCATCTTTAGGTTTAAAAGAAATTAACTACAAGGATTACGGTGCTCCATATCTTACTGAACAAAACATACAAATTTCAATCAGCCATAAAAATAATTATGTTGTTTTTGGTTATAGCCCTTTTAAAATTGGGATTGATTTAGAACAAATAAGTGAAAGAGTAAAAAAAGTCAAATCAAAATTTCTAACTGCACAAGAATTAACTGAATTTTCTGATGCAACTGATGAAATTTACACACAACTTTGGGCTGCAAAAGAGGCTATCTATAAAACTATGGTACCGCCCATCAGTTTTAAAAACGATATAAAATTATCTAAAGATTGTAACGGGTTGATCATCGGGAAAATATTTGATAATGAGAAATCCATTAATTTAAACTTCTTGAATATAAAAGACTACATATTGTGTTACGTACTACTATGAATTCAATTTACAACAAAATAAAAGCAAAAACCGGACAAATCGCTGTATTAATAGATCCTGAAAAAATCGTTTTCAATCAAAGTTTTGACGATTTAATTGAAAAATTAAGATTAAGTCGTATCCATTATGTCTTTGTTGGAGGAAGTAGTAAGAACTGCATACAATCCAAAGAAATTGTATCTTATTTAAAAAAACGCATTCATCAACCCATCTTATTATTTCCAGGATCGCCCAACCAATTCTCAAAAGAAGCAGATGCGTTATTATATTTAAGTTTATTGTCAGGACGAAATCCAAAATATCTTATCGAAGAACATGTAAATAGTGCATTGACAATTAAAAAATCAAAAATCGAAGTTCTTCCAACAAGTTATCTAATAATCAACAATGAAAATAATTCAAGTGTGCTTTCCATCAGTAATACATCTCCAATACCTAAAGGCAAAGCAAAAGAAGCATTGAAACATGCCTTAGCAGGTGAGCTACAAGGAAAAAAAATAACATTCTTAGATGCAGGAAGTGGTTCATCAAGTACAATCCCTTTATCAACCGTTGTTTTAATAAAAAACTACACAAGTAATCCTATAATAATTGGTGGAGGAATAAATAAAATTTCTCAAATTGAGAAACTTGCTTCTGTAGGTACAAACGTGATTGTGATTGGGAATGCAATAGAAAAAGATAGTCTATTTCTTGATAAAATCAATCAATTTATTCAAAGCAGAAATTAATTCTTTTTCTTCTTTTTCTTTTTAGTTCCTTTTTTAATTTTGGATAAATCAACAAGCGGATCCAATAATTTTTGTTCTGCTAAAGAAGGATCAAAATCCATACTTCTTACCATCCCTTCAGTCCTTCTGTTTAAAGCATGTAGTTTTTCGAACAAAATTGCGTCTGAAGTTTTATATTGATTGATGTAGGATTCAGACAATAAATTTGTTTTACCAGCAGCATCAATCCATTTAACTGGTTCTTTTTCACCTTTACCAACAGGAATTAATCTTCTGATATCAATTCCTTTCTCCTCAACTAAATATTTCACGCATTCTCTTGCCCTATTTTCTGAAAGTTTTTGATTGTATTCATCCGTAGATCTAGAATCCGTATGTGAACTAAGCTCTAAAATCATTTTGGGATATTTCATCAGCACGTCATAAACGAAATTGAGAGAATCTTTAGAGCTAATAGTTGAATCTTGCAATAATTCCCATTTACCAAAAGCATATCTAACTTCAGGGATTCTAATTTTTTCTTCAGGGATTAATAAAGGAACATCAATAATGAAATTTTGATCGAAAGTCACACCACGAGTGGTGAACTTGGTTTCACTTTTATTTTTTTCGGAGCCTTCTTTATAAGTAATTATGGTATAATCCATATTTTCTTTAATAATGCGCTCTCCGTTTTCTTTTACATCAAAGAAAACAAGCCCACTACGATCTGTTTTCCCTTCCACCAAAGAACCATCAGCACCTTGAATCAATACTTTAACATTAGCAATTTTACGATCGCTTTGTCCAAGTTTAGAAACCATGATTTTTAAATCGTAGGTATTTGGTGGTAATTTGTAATTGTATAAATCTGGTTTTGAATTATTTCCTACACCATTTTTTCTTTCAGAAGTAAAAAATCCCGCGTTTTCATTCACCTCTATTAAACTATAATCATTGGCTTCTGAATTTCTTGGCAAACCTATGTTTACAGGGTTTTCCCATAAATATTTATCAGAATCAACTACACGTTGTGCTTTAAAAATATCCAATGCTCCTAACCCTGGATGACCATTACTTGAAAAATATAAATCCTCATATGAATTGAATGATGGAAACATTTCATCCCCTGCTGTATTAATTTCTGGCCCTAGATTTACAGGAACAGACCACAAATTGGTTTTCTTAGAATAAGTTGTATACCATAAATCTAACCCTCCAAAACCTCCTGACATGTTTGAAGCAAAAATTAAATAATTACCATCACCTGAAACACATGGATGTCCTACAGAAATTGTATCATCGCTTTTAATTGGAAGTTTTATTGGCTCACCCCATTCTTTTCCTTTGATGTCTGACAACCAAATTTCACAACCTAAATTTTTGTTGGACTCTTTAGGGCAACGTGTGAAAAACATTTTTTTGAACTTACTGTCGAAACAAACTGTACCTTCATTAAAATCAGTGTTGATTTTGTCACCATTGATCAATGCTGGTTCTTGCCAGTTTTCATTTTTATCTTTTTGCGCAATCCATAAATCCATGTGAGTACCACCAGAACGAGGGTCTACATCCCCATTGAAA
>CALPOI020000007.1 GCA_943325145.2 Candidatus Planktophila lacus
CTTTTGGAGACAATGTTATTGGAATGCTTTTATTACCCGCAATACCAACACTTAATTGATACAAACCCATTCCTTTAATATTACCAATTAACTCAAAATCACCATTGACTTCTGTCATTGTTTCAGCCAATTTAATTGTACCTTTAGCACTTAATGCTTCCAAAATAACAGGCTGATTTGCAGCCCCTAAGATAGTACCGCTGATAGAGAAATTATTTTCTAAATTCAGCTCCTCCGATGTTTCTTTATCGGACTTTTCGCTGCAAGATGTACTTGTAAATAAAACACTTACAGATAATAAGAGTACCGCTAAAAGTCTTCCAATAAATTTATTATACCAATTCATCTAATTTTTTTCTTAATAATGGATTTGCTTGTTTCGGATCTGCTTTTCCTTGAGAAATTTTCATCAATTGCCCCATCAAAAATCCTACCAATTGTTTTTCTCCTGCAAGGTATCGACTGATTTCATTCGGGTTTTTTTCAATGACCTCATCAATATACTTAGTGATACTGTCTGAATCAGATTCTTGTAGAACATTTAATCTTTCAGCAAGTTTTAAAGGATGCGTATTTGGTTCTTCCAACAAAAGAGGAAAAATTTTACTTGAAGCAATTGAATACGAAACTTTACCTTCGTGAATTATTTCTACAAAAGATGCAATTTGTTGCGCTGAAATTGGAAACTCTGAAATATCTAATACACGTTGATTTAAATATCCTTTAATTTCACCCATCAACACATTTGCAATTAGTTTAGGTTGATGAATACATTTTAAGACCTCCTCATAAAATAAAGCAATCACTTTATTTTCGACGATAATAGAAGCATCATAAGCTGAAAGTCCAAGCTGTTCAGTATATTTTAAATACAATTCCCTTGGCAATGCCGGCATTGTATCTTGAATACTTGCTACCTGCTCCTTACTCACATAAAGTGGTTGTAAATCAGGTTCTGGAAAATAGCGATAATCATTTGCTGCTTCCTTAGATCGCATTGAAATTGTAATCCCCTTTAGTGCATCAAAAGAACGTGTTTCCTGGTCAATTCGTATTCCACCTTCAACAGCTTCAATTTGGCGGGTTATTTCAAATTCAATAGCGCGTTGAACGTTTCTAATGGAATTCATGTTTTTAACTTCCACCTTTGTTCCAAATTCTTTAGCACCAACTAAACGAACAGAAATATTAGCATCACAACGTAAAGAACCCTCCTCCATATTACCATCACAAATATCT
Source organism: Candidatus Planktophila lacus (assembly GCA_943325145.2). Lineage (GTDB taxonomy): Bacteria > Bacteroidota > Bacteroidia > Flavobacteriales_D > Crocinitomicaceae > CANHVK01. Next base: position 1,240 of record CALPOI020000007.1, read on the forward strand.
AAATAACGAACTAATTTTCTTACTTCAGAAACATAATTATAAGCTTCTTGAGAAGAACGTATGTCAGGTTCAGATACGATTTCTAATAATGGTACTCCAGCTCTGTTTAAATCTACTAAGGTATCATACACATCTACATCGTGAATACTTTTTCCAGCATCCTCTTCCATGTGAATTCTTGTTATACCTACCTTCTTTTCATTTCCTAGATCATCTTTTACTATCAAAAAACCTCCCGTACATATCGGAGTTTTATCTTGTGTAATTTGATAACCCTTTGGTAAATCGGGATAAAAATAATTTTTACGAGCGAAAAATTGATTTTCAGCAATCTCTGAGTTACATGCAATTCCTAATTTGATTGCATTTTCTATTGTTTGCTTATTCATTACTGGTAAAGTCCCAGGATGTCCCAACGATACTACACTGATATTAGTATTTGGATGTGACCCAAACTCATTTACGTCAGCTGAATAAGCCTTCGTTTTAGTTAACATTTGGGCATGTACTTCTAACCCAATAACCACCTCATATTTTGACCGCGTATTTTCCATGTAATTTAAGAACGAGCAATTAGTTCACGTAAAATCAATGTCATCTTAGGCTCTTGACGAGAAGCCACTTCAATCACATCTGCTAAACTTACTTTTTTAATTTTTCCTGGAACACCTAAATCAGTAATTATCGAAACCGCAAAACAAGGAATTTCCATATGTCTTGCAACTATGATCTCAGGTACTGTAGACATCCCAACAGCATCTGCACCAATTACACGAACAAATTTATATTCTGCAGGTGTTTCTAATGTTGGTCCTGTTAATCCTAAATATGTTCCTGTAGAAACTTTTATTCCGTTTTCACTAGCAATTTCTTTTGCTGTAGCAATCATTTTTGGACAATAGGGTTCACTCATGTCTGGAAACCTAGGCCCAAATTCATCAAAATTCTTACCTATCAATGGATTTCCAGGAAAGAAGTTAATATGATCATCAAGTATCATAATTTCACCTACTTCAAAATCAGGATTTACCCCTCCAGATGCATTGCTAACAAATAATTTTTCTATACCCAACAACTTCATTACACGAACTGGATAGGTAACTTGCTTAAAGTCATACCCTTCGTAATAATGAAATCTCCCCTGCATTGCTACAACCTCTTTTCCTCCTAAACGGCCAAAGATTAACTTTCCTGAATGACTTTCTACCGTAGAAACAGGAAAATTAGGAATGTCAGAATAAGAAATTTCGTCAATAACCTCAATTTCTTTTACCAAACCTCCTAAACCAGTCCCTAAAATAATACCAACACTTGGCTGGATTTGAGTTTTACTTTTTATATACGCAACCGACTCCTTAAACTGTTCTAACATAATTATTTAATACTTTAAAAAATTCTTTTTCTCTATCTAATTTCACATCAATTGATACATAACACCACTTATACAAATCATTATCTATCAGATTTTCAAATGCTTTAAGTCGCATGTAATCTTTTTCTGTTGTTACAATTATTTTTTTATTTGATTGTAAAACATCAAATTTAGCATGAATTTTTTGAATATCCGAACTAGTAAACATATGATGGTCTGGAAATTGAAGTAATTCTAAAGAAACACACTTTTGTAAATAGTCAACCAAAGGTGAAGGATTAGCAATCCCCGTAACCAACACAACATTATAACTCTCTAAATCAGGAACTTTTAACCCATTAAATAGAATTGTATCTCCATATAAAATCGTTGAAAAAAAAACAGAGCCATTGAAACCTGTAACTTTATTTAACATTTTTTTCTTTTCAACTTCAGTAATAACCTCAGGACATTTAGTAAAAATTAATACTTCTGCTCTTTCCAAACCAGATGCATATTCTCTAAGATTTCCGGAAGGCAACATTCCATCGTCAAAAAATGGGGCGTTATAATCAGATAAAACTACTGATAACCCCACTTTTACTCTTCTATGCTGAAAGGCATCGTCTAAGACGATGATATCTGGAGAATAATCTGCAATACTTTTTTTAACTCCATACCATCGATCTTCACATACATTGACGCTCACATTTTTGTTTTTGTTGTAGCGACTTACATACATAAATGGTTCATCACCTGTCAAATTTGCATTTAACTCAGCCGTACAATTTAAAAATCCTCTTGTGATTCGTCCATAACCCCTACTCAAAATCACAACCTTAAAAGTCGATGCTAAGTAATCAATTATAAATGCGACATGAGGTGTCTTTCCTGTTCCACCGACAGCTAAATTACCAACGAGTATTGACTTTACAGGAATGGGATAGGATTTTAATAAACCAAAATCATACAATTTATTCCTACACCATGTAATTCCTCCATACAGAATGGAAATTGGAAACAATAAAAATTTTACAAAAAAATTATTACGCAAAATATGCTCATAAAAAAAGCCACTTAAAAGTGGCTTTCAATTAATCTTCTTTAGGAACTAAAATTCGTCCACAGTGTTCACAAACAATTATTTTTCTTTTTGTTTGGATATCAAGTTGACGTTGTGGTGGGATTTTATTAAAACATCCTCCACAAGAATCACGGTCAACGGAAACAACTGCTAGACCATTTTTAGCATTTTGTCTCAATCTAGAGTATGCAACTACTAAACGTTCTTCAATTGCATTTTTCGCTTTCTCAGATTTAGTAACTAATACCTCTTCATCTTTTTGAGTTTCAGCAATAATTTCGTCTAATTCTGCTTTTTTTGTAGCTAAGTCACCTGCTCTTAAATCAAATCTCACTTTTGCATCATTCAATAACTCAGCTTTATTTGATGTATTGAACTTAGCTTCTTTGATTCTTTTCTCATGCAATTTTATTTCAAGCTCTTGAAATTCGATTTCTTTATCTAACGACTCATACTCTCTATTGTTTCGAACATTATTTTGTTGTTCTTTATACTTCAAAATTGCTGTTTCAGCATCTTTCATCGCGTTTTTACGATCTAGAGCTTCTTGCTCTAAAGTTTTAACCTCATCTTGTAATTTATTCAAGCGAGTCTCTAAACCTTGCAATTCATCTTCTAAATCTTGAACTTCTAATGGCAATTCACCACGTATTGTTCTAATTCTATCGATTTCAGAATCAATTTTTTGTAATTGGTAAAGGGCGTCTAATTTGTCCGCTACCGATACTTCCTTTTTAGTTGCTGTTCCAGCCATGTTCTAAAAATAATTAATAGGATTTGTATTAATCGTTGTTTTATGAATCGCAAAGTTAACAAATTTTTCCGTCAAATTACGATAAATTAATTCTGTAGTAAATTGTTCACTTTCATAATGTCCAATATCAGCAATTAATATCTTGTTTTCTGCATCAAAAAATTCATGGTATTTAAAATCACCCGTAATAAAAATGTCTGCTTTTTGAACAATTGAATCACGCAATAAAAAACTACCTGAACCGCCGCAAAACGCAACCTTCTGAATAAGTTTCCCATTCAGTTGAGTGTGTCTTATTGCTCCACACTGAAATACTTTTTTCAACTTAGCTAAAAATGTCAATTCATCCATTGGTTCAGTCAAATCACCAATCATCCCACTTCCAACATATTGATTTTCATTATCTAACCCTAATATATCGTAAGCTACCTCCTCATATGGATGCACTTCTAACATAGCACTTACTACACTGGATAACAGATGATTACTAACCAACACTTCAATTTTTATCTCTTTATCAATTTCGCGAGTTGCTATTTCACCTTTGAATGGATTGGAACCTTCCTCAGGTTTATAAGTTCCTACACCCCCAACAGAATAACTACATTCTGTGTAATTCCCAATAGCACCTGCCCCAGAATTGAATAAAGTGTTTTTTACATTATCAACGTGTGATTCAGGTACATATACTGATAATTTCGATAATATTCCTGAAATCGATTGTAGTATTTGTGGCGACTCAACACCTAAACGTTGTGCAATCTCAAAATTAACACCTTTCATGGAGTGATCAAGATTGGTATGGATTGCGTACAAAGCAATATTCGATTGAATTGCTTTAATAATTATTTTTTCAACAGAAGAACTGCCTGTTATTTTTTTTAAACCTTTGAAAATAATTGGGTGATGTGAGATGATTAGATTTGCTCCTATATCAATCGCCTCTTCAAGCACCTCCTCAGTACAATCTAAACTTATAAGTACCCCTTTTAGCTCGTTGTTTTTATCTCCAACCAATAATCCACAATTATCAAAATCCGCTTGTTGTTGTAAGGGGAATTGATTTTCTAAATGTAAAATAACATCAGAAATCTTCATTTACCTTTGCTTTATGTAGGTTGCAAAATCTTTTGCAAAATAAGTTAAAATACCATCAGCACCAGCTCTACGAATACTCAACAACATTTCTGCCATTGTTGAATCGTAATTTAACCAACCATTTTTTGCAGCAGCAAATACCATTGCGTATTCACCACTAACATTATATGCCGTAATTGGAACACTAGAAACTTCTTTCAACATATGTATTACATCCAGATAACACAAAGCAGGTTTTACCATGATCATGTCCGCTCCTTCCTCAATATCTAATTTAGCTTCTCTTAAGGCCTCTTTCTTATTAGCAGGATTCATTTGATACGTTTTTTTATCTCCTGATTTAGGTGCTGAGTCCAATGCGTCTCTAAAAGGCCCATAAAATGCACTCGCATATTTCGCAGTGTAGGCCATTATACTAACATCGGTGTATCCTGCCTGGTCTAATGCTCCTCTGATATACCCTACCCTTCCATCCATCATGTCTGAAGGCCCGATAATATCAATACCTGCTTGTGCCTGAGCAACAGACATACGTGCTAAAATTGGCAAAGTATCGTCATTGATAATTTTACCATCTTTAACCAACCCATCATGACCATCAGAAGAATAAGGATCCATTGCAACATCACTCATCAAAAGAATCTGAGGAAAACGTTCTTTAATTGTACGAATGCAATTCAAATAAAAATTATCGTCTGAATAACTGTAAGTAGCAATCGTATCTTTTAAATAATCAGCAACAGCTGGAAATAAAACGAACGATTGTATTCCTAACTCAACACATTGTTCAATTTCCGAAAGTAACAAATCAATCGTCCAACGAAAATTGTTCGGCATTGAAGAGATTTCAATCTTCTGATTTGTACCGTCTTGAATAAAAAACGGATAAATTAAATTTTCAACTCCTAACTTTGTTTCTTCAACCATGCTTCGAACCGCATGACTACTTCGATTTCTCCTAGGTCTACTCAACATATTCTATAAGTCTAACTTAAAAGTCTAATTTACTGAATGTTTTTTATCACAATTGCAGAAGCTCCACCTCCACCATTACAAATCGCAGCGACACCATATTTTGCGTTATTTTGCTTCAATACATGTGCTAACGTCACCATTATTCTAGAACCTGAATTCCCAAGAGGATGTCCCAGAGCAACAGCTCCACCATTCACATTTACTTTATTTGGATCTAATTCTAACAATTGCATATTCGCCAAACCTACCACTGAAAAAGCTTCATTAAACTCCCAAAAATCGATGTCTGATTTTGTTAAATTCGCTTTTTCCAATGCTTTTTCAACTGCTTTAGCAGGTGCAGTTGTAAACCATTCAGGTGCGTGAGCTGCATCGGCATAAGCAATAATTTCAGCAATAGGAGTTAAATTATGTTTTGATACCGCATCTTTAGAAGCAAGGATGAGTGCAGAAGCACCGTCATTTAATTTAGAAGCATTTGCGGCAGTAATTGTACCTTCTTTATCGAACGCAGGTCGCAATGACGGAATCTTATCCATCATTACATTTTTAAACTCTTCGTCTTCATGAACAATTTTAGGTTCTCCTTTTTTCTGTGGAACTGAAACTGAAACAACTTCATCCGAAAATCTTCCTTCTCCCCATGCTGCAGCAGATTTCTTATAGGACTCAATCGCAAATTCGTCTTGTGCTTCTCTTGTAATGGAATATTCCTTAGCACACAATTCCGCACAATTCCCCATAGGTACTTTACCATATGCATCCAATAAACCATCTTTCGTTATACCATCTAACATGGTAATATTACCGAATTTCATACCATTTCTACCATCAACATAATGAGGTGTCTGTGACATATTCTCCATACCACCAACAACAACAACCTCATTATCACCTGCTAAAATAGTTTGAGCACCAATCATAACAGACTTCATACCTGAAGCACATACTTTATTGATCGTTGTACAAGGAACTGTGTTTTCTAACCCTGCCTTTAAAGCTGCTTGTCTAGCAGGAGCCTGTCCTACACCCGCTTGCAAAACATTCCCCATAAATACTTCGTCAATGTTCGCTTTATCTAAACCGGACTTCTTAATAGCAGATTCAATTGCAACTGCACCTAAATCTGTAGCAGAAACTGTTGAAAAAGCACCTAAAAAACTTCCAATTGGTGTTCTTGATGCAGCAACAATATAAACTTCTTTCATCGTAATTTATTTTTCTATTTAATTAGTAATGATTGTGGACTTTGCTAATATTTAAACTAAGACTAAAATAACATTCAATCATAATCAAATGTTTATAAAAGTCTCAAATTCGGGGCTAAATTAATGATAATTGATTGACATTTTCATTCATCAAAACGACTTTATAAACAACTTAACTAACAATTTTAAAATTTAATTTTCTAAATTCGCAATTCTATGGGGATAATCACTGAATACTCAAAATATTGGCTAATAGTAATTGCGATCGCAAGTTTTGGGCTGACTTATTATTTTTACAAAGACCAACATTGGATTAATGCTTTTTCCAAGAAATTAAAAGTCACGCTTTTCTCACTTAGATTTATAGGATTGTTTTTTTGTTTATTACTCCTACTTGGATTATTTCTTGAATCCATTCAATACAGAGATGAAAAACCATTACTCATCACAATTATTGATAATTCAAGTTCTATGAAAAATTATAGTGATAGCTCGAAATTAAAATCAAGCATATCAAATTTTAAAAATAACGTAAGCGAATCTGTTAAGAACAAAATGGAATTGGTAAATTATACCATTGGTGAACGTTTTAATTCTGCCGATAAATTTAATTTTACAGAAAAAGAATCCCATCTTTCATTAGCATTCGATGAACTTTCATCACTCTATTACAATAGAAACATCGGTGCAATTGTGTTAGTAAGTGATGGTAATTATACAAAAGGTACACATCCAAGATACACTGCACAAAATATACCTTTCGCGCCTATTTACACTATTGGAATTGGTGATACATTAGATAAAAAAGATCAATCTATTTCGAACATTACTGCCAATGAATTTGCATTTTTAAACAGTAAATTCCCTGTAGAAGTTGAAATTGCATCTAGTAAATTAATAGGAAAATCAACCACTGCAATACTTACGAATAACGGAAAAAAAATAGCGTCTAAACCAGTGCAGCTCAGTAACGAATCAATCCAAAAAATAAGATTTGAAATCAACGCAACCGAAATAGGCATGCAGCAATATTCTGTAGTATTGGCACCATTAAAAGAAGAGTATACTACAAAAAACAATCAGCAAACCATCTACATTGAAATATTAGACAATAGAAACAAAATACTTTTATTGGCAGGCGCTCCTCATCCAGATGTTACTGCATTAAAATCTGTTCTTGAAAAAGATGAAAATATTCAAGCTGAAGTTGCTTATGCCAATGATTTTAAAAAATCAATTGCTTCTTACGACTTAATCATATGGCATGAACCTGGTATTAATTTCAACTCCAAAATAAATTCTGAAATAGAGACGAACAATAAATCAGTTTTTTATTTCATAGGTAATTCGACCCCTAACTCAATAATTCAACAGTTAAACTTAGGGTTTACTACACCTAATACAAACTCTTCAGACGAAGCTCAAGCGGCTGTTGCTTCTGCAACAACACTCTTTGAACTATCTGAAAACACCACTAAAAAAATCCCCTATCTACCTCCTGTGAGCGTTCGATTTGGAGATATTTTTATCCCTTCATTTTATCAAACGATTCTCTATCAAAAAATTGGAGGTATCGTAAAAAAAGATCCTTTATTGTTTTTGGGTGAAGTAAATTCGCGAAAAACAGGCGTCTTTTATGGTGAGGGAATTTGGAAATGGAAACTTCATGAATATTCTGAGACAAAAAATAACGCAACGTTTAATGAACTCTTTCAAAAAGTTTACACCTACTTATTAGTTAAACAAAACACTTCAGCATTACGTATACTACTCCCGAAAAAAATCACAAAAGGTTCTAATACTGAAGTAAAAGCGGAATTTTACAATTCTTCAATGCAAGCAATCACAACCCCTTTAATCAATTTTGAAATTATTAATTCCAAACAAAAAAAGAATAAATTTCAATTCAGTGTAACGAACTCACATTATCAGTTATCTCTAGGTACACTCTCACCAGGATCCTACAATTGGACAGCATCTGCCTCACACGGTGGAAAAAACTACATTAAGAAAGGAACACTATTTGTAGAGGATATTGAAATGGAAAAACAATTCATTAAGTCTGACTATTCAACATTAAGAGCCATCTCTGCACAATCAAAAGGAAAATTCTTCACTCTTTCTAATTCAAATAAAATCATCGAGGAACTTTCAAAAAGAAAAGACATTGCAACAGTTTCTTTTGAGGAAAAAGAAGCACTATCAATTTTGGATTATATTCTCCCATTGATTCTAATTTGCTTGGTTTTTGGCGCTGAATGGTTCATTAAAAAGTGGAATGGCCAATACTAAAACATGTTAACTTTTGGCAGAATCAAATCCAAATAAAACATACTAATTTAAAGAGACCATCATCTTTTTATCTCCTAAATTAATTTCCGCATCAACCTGTTTTTTGAAGATTAAAAAGTAAATTTGCAAAAAAAATCACCTATGATTGAATTACCTAAAACATACGAGCCTACTAAAGCTGAAGATAAATGGTATCCTTATTGGATTGAAAAAGGATACTTCCATTCAACACCAGACGAAAGAACACCTTACACAGTAGTGATTCCACCTCCAAACGTAACTGGAGTTTTACATATGGGACACATGCTCAATAACACCATTCAAGATGTTTTGGTCAGAAAAGCACGCATGGAAGGTAAAAATGTATGTTGGGTTCCAGGAACGGATCATGCATCAATTGCAACAGAAGCGAAAGTTGTACAAAAATTACGTGCAGAAGGTATTAAAAAATCAGACCTTTCACGCGATGAATTTATGGTACACGCATGGGAGTGGAAAGAAAAACACGGTGGAATTATTTTAGATCAATTAAAAAAATTAGGTGCATCTTGCGACTGGGATAGAACATCATTTACCATGGATGCTGAATACTCAGAATCTGTTATTGATACTTTTTTAGATCTTTATAAAAAAGGTAAGATTTACAGAGGAGTACGAATGGTAAACTGGGATCCTGAAGCACAAACAGCTCTTTCAGACGAAGAAGTAATTTACAAAGAAGTTAATTCAAAATTATTCCATGTTCGATACAAGGTAGCTGACACAGAAGACCAATGGATTACAATCGCAACAACACGTCCAGAAACAATTTTGGGAGATTCAGCTATTTGCGTAAATCCAAATGATGCAAGATACTACCTACTTCACGGAAAACATGTAATTGTCCCTCTAACAAATCGTCGCATACCAATTATTGCAGATGAATACGTTGAAATGGACTTTGGTACAGGCTGCTTAAAAGTTACCCCTGCACATGACATCAACGATTATGAATTAGGTAAAAAATACAATTTAGAAACCATTGATATTTTTAATTCAAACGGCACACTTAATCATCACGGACTACATTACGATGGAAAAGACCGTTTTGAAGTTCGTAAATTAATATCCAAAGAACTCGATGAAAAAGGATATTTGGTGAAGGTTGAAGATCATATCAACAAAGTTGGTTATTCTGAACGTACAGATGCAGTCATCGAACCAAAACTTTCACTTCAATGGTTTGTTGCAATGAAAGAGTTATCAGAACCTGCATTAGAGAATGTAATGAATGGTACAATTAAATTCCATCCTGATAAATTTAAGAACACTTACAAACACTGGTTAGAAAATGTAAAAGACTGGTGTATTTCCAGACAGTTATGGTGGGGGCACAGAATACCCGCATGGTATTTCGGTAACGGAACCAATGATTACGTTGTCGCTAAATCACTTGAAGAAGCACATCGACTTGCAGAAGAAAAAACGGGAAAATCAATTTCTAAAGAAGCAATTAAACAAGATGAAGATGTTTTGGATACATGGTTCTCTAGTTGGTTATGGCCAATTTCTGTTTTTAATGGAATCACTCAACCGAATAATGAAGAGATAAAATATTATTACCCGACCAATGACCTCGTTACAGCACCTGAAATCATGTTTTTCTGGGTTGCTAGAATGATTATTGCAGGCTATGAATACATGGGTGACCTACCGTTTAAAAATGTTTATTACACTGGTATCGTTCGTGATAAACTAGGCCGTAAAATGTCTAAGTCTTTAGGGAATTCTCCAGATCCAATAGAATTAATCCATAAATATGGCGCTGATGGTGTTCGTGTTGGAATTCTCATCTCTTCACCTGCTGGAAACGACTTGCCATTTGACACAAGTCAATGCGAACAAGGTCGAAATTTTGCAAATAAAATTTGGAATGCATTTCGATTAGTTTCCGCTTGGGAAGTAAAAGACATAGAACAACCTAAAGCCTCTAAAAAAGCAATCGAATGGTTTGAATCTAAATTCAATAAATCGTTTTCTGAAATCAATGGTCTTTTTGATAAATTCAAGATTTCTGAAGCATTAATGGCAACCTACAAATTAGTGTGGGATGATTTTTGTGCTTGGTATTTAGAAATGGTTAAACCTGGTTATGAACAACCGATTGATGCAATTACAAAAGAAGCCACAATCATTTTCTTTGAACGAATTTTAAAAATAATTCAGCCCTTCACTCCATTTATTGCAGAAGAAATCTGGCATTTAATAAGAGAACGAAATGAGAACGAAGATTTAGTAGTTGCGGAATGGCCTACAGCAGGAGCAATCGATGAAAACATTCTTAATCAATTCAATATCGCTGAAGAAACGATTATTCATATTCGTAATATTCGCAAGCAAAACAACATTGCAACGAAGGTTAAAATGGATTTATTCGTAAAAAAAGATTCTAAATATAACTCTGATTTTGAATCTGTTATTATCAAAATGGGTAATTTAAGCAAATTGGAAAGTACGGAAGACAAAATCACAAATGCCTATTCTTTCTTAGTTCAAAGCTCAGACTTCTTCATTCCATTTGGGGATTCGATTGATTTCGAAGCAGAAAGAAAAAAAATAGAAGAAGAATTAGAATATACTAAAGGATTTTTATCAATTGTTTCTAATAAACTGAATAATGAAAAATTTGTGAGCGGTGCACCTGAAGCAGTTGTCGCTAACGAAAAGAAAAAACAAGCTGATGCAGAACAAAAAATTGCTCAATTAGAAGAAAAACTTTCAAGTTTAGTATAAATGTTTCGCCAAATAAAAAAAGCATCCTTTCAGTGGATGCTTTTTTTATTTGTTTGAATAGTTCTTTAAAAAACGACAAAATACTCAATTATATTAAGACTAAAAGTAATTAATTCATCAATGTAGCCAAACTAGTTGTGCTTCAATAGGCTCACCCATACGTTCTGCCAAACGGTAATACCTAGAAGACAAACCTCCCAAAAAATCTTGAGCTTTCTTACCTGCCTCATTTAAACCTTGCATGGTTTCTATTTTCCAAAAACCAACTAAATGTTCTATAATACTTGCATAATCCATACTTGTGTAAACACCTATTTTTTGAGTAACATTGGCATAATCAATAAATTTAGATTGTTCTGTTCCCTCATCCATCAATGTAGCAGGCATAATGATTTTTTTCCGCATCATATCTGCAAAAGCTTGAATGGCTCCATTCGGATCTACTTCAAACACTTTAGACATGAAAAATTTGTAAGCCTTTTCATGCAAAGCCTCTTCACCTGCAACAATATTACAGATTTTTTCAAGTGATTTATCTCCTGATTTTTTTGCTAACTTACCAGTATTTACATGTGATATTTTAGTTGCTCTTTCCTGAAAAGATGTATAAACAATACCTTGGTAGGGATCTCCATCAGTTTGAAGATTTACACCATTATACAACAAACGTTGTATGGTTTGTTCCACTGCCTTCATATCAACCCTCCCGCTTAAATACAAATATTTATTCAATAAATCTCCATGTCGATTTTCTTCTGCAGTCCACAAACGTGACCATCTTACCCAAGAACTCGAGCTTGATACATTTCGTTCGTCGTTAATACCTTCTAGTAAATTAAAAAAAGTTTGGTAACTTGGTAATGCTTCTTCAGTTATCATATTTCCTACCAAAGAAACTAACACAGTATCTGGTATGGTTGCAATTTGTTGTTGTAAATCAATAATTTTATCAGAAAAATCAGGATCAGAAAAATCAGGTAAAAAATCAGAAGGTTGCCAACAATCTTCTGGAGAACGCATTTTTTCATCAATAAACTGACCTACTGATGGTTCAATCGATTCTATTACCTTCATTTTTTCAACGATACTCATAAGAATAGTAATTTTTAAGGTGGGCATTCAAGTCCTCCAATTATTTCTATCAAATATACAATTTTTTAATTTAGTTAAATTTAGTTTGACCGAAAATAATCTTCATTTAAATTAAATGTTGATTTTAAATTTTGTAATTTTCAACAATTATTACAAGTTATTTTATAGTATGCATAAAACTCAGACCCTATTTTTATTAAGCTTATTTATATTTTATTTCACCAACTTTTCGATGAGTCAGTGTGCCACTTTATGTAGACCATTTGACCCTGTTTCAATTCCGAAAGAACATAATGTTGATTTCAAACATTTAAAACTAACAGTTGATTTTGTTCCTGAAAAGAAATTAGTTATAGGGTCAGTAATTCATTCATTTTCAGCACTGCGCGACAGAGTAGATTCTATTTTTTTAGATGGTCCTGGAATTAATATTAAATCTGCATCCATCGACGATACACCGATTCGATACAAAACAACTGAAGAAGGATTTTACTTTTATCCCAATAAATCTTTGACTTGGGGAGGTAACCATGAATTAAAAATCAATTACGAGGCAACTCCAAAAAAAGGAATCTATTTTATTGGTTGGAACGATTCGACTGGCACCTCTCAAAAACAAATATGGACGCAAGGTCAGGCTTTTGACAACAGGTATTGGATTCCATGTTTTGACTTAGCAAATGATAAAGTAATAACAGAAGTTATTGTGAATTTTGACAGCAATTATAAAGTATTGTCAAATGGTAGAAAAATCAATCAAAAAATTCAATCTAATGGGAAGACAACTTGGCATTACACCATGTCCCATCCTCATGCTACCTACCTAATAATGTTGGGAATTGGTAAATATGAATATCTGGAAACTAAGTCAAAATCTGGGGTTCCTTTACAATCTTGGTATTATCCCAACTACAAAAATCGAGTTCAATCAACCTATATGTTCAATACTGAGATTTTCAATTTTCTAGAAGCTGAAATCGGAATACCATATCCTTGGGAATCATACGCGCAAATACCCGTACAAGATTTTATGTACGGTGCAATGGAAAATACAACTGCGACAATTTTTGGCGACTTTTTTCATGTTGATCCCATAAGTTATAATGATGCAAATTATGTCTCAATTAACGCTCATGAATTAGCTCACCAATGGTTTGGAGACCTCGTTACTGCAAGGACAACAACGGATCTATGGTTGCAAGAGAGTTTTGCTACCTATTATAATCAATTAGCTGAAAAAAAATGTTTTGGAGAAGATCATTACGCGTGGGTAAATAGACAGGCTTGTAATAGCGCTTTAGCCACAACTGATAAAAAGCCGTTAGCTTTTTCAAACATCCCAACAACTTTAGTGTACCAAAAAGGTTCTCAGGTATTAGCAATGTTGAGATATACAATTGGAGACAGCGCCTATCGTAACGGAATAAAAAAATATTTATCCAATCATGCCTACGGGAATGTAGATTCTGAAGACCTATTAACCACTTTCCACGATGAAACAGGGTTGACACTTGATTGGTTTTGGGAACAATGGGTATACAATGGAGGTGAACCTAATTACCATGTTGATTTCGAAGAACTAGAATCTAAAGGCGAACAGTACACCCAAATTAACACAACACAAAAAGCGACATCTAACTCCAATAAATTCTTTAAAATGCCCGTTTTATTTGAAATATATTATAAAGATGGAACAAAAATTAGTCGTCAAGAATGGGTTGAACAAGAGCACCACTCTTTTAAATTCAACAATCCAAAAGGAAAAAAAATTGATTTTATACTTTTTGATCCGGGAAGTTCAATTTTAAAAAATGTGACTTTTAACAAAACCTTTGAGCAACTCTCATCACAAGCACTTAAAGCATCAAGCTTAATTGATCGATACGATGCAATTCTAGCACTAAAATCATACCCTATCAATCAAAAAATTAATCTTTTTAAAGATGTATACAACAAAGAAAAGTTTTATCTTTTAAAAAACGAAATTATTCAACAAATCATTCATGACACAACTTCGTCTTCTCTTGAATTAATTCTTGAAAGTTTGAAAGATTCAAACATTAAAGTCCGAAAAAATACAGTACTGAAAACGAATAGAATACATCCAACCCTAGAACAATATTACACCAAATTGCTTAATGACAGTTCTTATGTTTTAATTGCAAATTGCCTAGTTCGATTATGTTCTAATTTCCCCGAGAATTCAACGAGTTACTTCGAAAAAACAGCAAATTATGAAGGAACATATGGTAAAAATGTTCGTTTTGAATGGTTAAAACAACATTACATCATCAATAAAGATATCAAATCTTTATCGGAACTAATTGATTATTCAACATCTAAACATGAGTTTTTAACTCGGATAAATGCGTTTAATGCACTAAAATATTTAAACTCGATTACTGATGAAATTATCACAAATGCATTTGAAGCCTCACTACATGCAAATTCGCGCCTAGCACAACCAGCAAAGGAATACCTTACTTATTTCGCACAGCAAGTTGAGCACAAACAAAGAATTTCACAATTGATTAAAGAATATAAATGCAGTACGGATCAAAAAGTAGTTCTAGAAAAATTATGTCTTATACAATAACAAGATTGTTGTAAATCCTTAATTCATAGTTGAATCTAAAATTTAACAACCTCATTTACAACAATAACTCAGATAGTCGTTACAAACATTAAATAATATTTTTTGTGCCGTTCATTTTACTATCACTTAATCTGTTATTAATTGATCTTCTAAATTTGTTTGTTTTTTATCATTTACAAGCTCAATAAAAGTAGTACCTGTCTTTTTATTCAATACTTTTGCTTCAAATGCTTCTCCATTAAACTTAGGGAAATAAAATTCAGACTGTTTATTGTTCGATAAAAGAAAATCATACAATTCATCTCTATGGAATAATCTTTCCAATTGCGAATGTCCGAATTCAGGAAAAACTGAAAAAACTGATGAAAACAGATCAAATTTTTGAATCGCTTTAAACACGGTATCGGATTCTTTGAAAGGGACAGCAGCATCTTTTTTTCCGTGAGCTAGCCATATTGGAACTTTTGCTAAACGAGAAGCATCTTTCACATTTCCACCTCCACAAAAGGCAGCGCATGCAGCAATTTTATTTGGATATTTTCCTGTATAATGAAGTGCACCATACGCACCCAAACTCATTCCAACAATAGATATTCTTGATGTATCTACCCTCATGTTAGCAGTTACAGTTTTAATAAATTTATCCAAGGAATCTGGAATCCATGCTCCTTTTGATAATTGGGGAGCAACAACAAGCGAAGGAATTTTTCTTCCACGAATCATAGAATACAAGACCCCGTATTGTTTAACTTTATCTAAGTTATTACCCGTCAAACTTTTGCCATGTAAAAATATAATTAACGGCCATTTTTTTGTAGTGTCATTTTCATATTCATTAGGCGTACACATCAAAGCTCTGTATACTTGATTCTTAAAAGGCATAGAATCAATCCTTGAACTATCTTTTAACCAAACTGAATTTGTGGCAGTTGGCAATTGAGAAAAAAGCTGACATGGCAGAAAAAATAATAATAAATAAATGCTTTTCATTTGAAAACAATTTGATCAAACTCAAAATTTCAATTAAACTCTGTTAAACAAACTTTAATTAATAATTCAAGTAATTTAGTGAAACAAAAAAAATAATAATTTGAACAAACTATTATTTTGATAAAATTAAAAAGTTAGGTTTAAACAAAACGACAAAAAAATAAAAATTAACAAGATTTGTAAACTACCGTCAACAAATTTACTTCAGAAAAAATTAAAATGAAAAAAAACAAATAATGTAATCTTTACACCAATCCTATATTTTTTTTAAGTTTGTAGTACGTTTGTAGCAAGCAAATGTCCTACACTATGAGTTTTTTTCGCCTAAACACAGGTCATTCTCGAATTTTTGGTCTTGATTTACTTCGCGCCATTGCAATATTGTATGTGGTTTTTGGTCATAGTGCGATATTAGTTACTGAAGCATACAAGGATATTATTCGAAAAATAACACTTGATGGTGTTGCGATTTTTTTTGTGTTAAGTGGTTTTTTAATTGGTGGTATCCTAATTAAAATTGTAGAAAAAGAAAAACCTACCTTTCCTGTCCTACTTAATTTTTGGTCGCGTCGGTGGTTAAGAACAGCCCCTATTTACTTTGTAGTTTTAACTGTTGTATTGATTTACACCTTCGCATTCAAAGTTGAACGTGTTCCGACTGACTGGTACCGTTACTTTATTTTCACACAAAACTTCAACCATAAATTACCATTATTTTTTGCTGAATCATGGAGTTTAAGTATCGAAGAATGGTTTTACTTGCTTACTCCTATCGCTTTATTTTTAGTGTTACGTATTAGCAAAGCGACTGTTAAAACCAATACTTTAATCGTTTTAATCATTGGAATTCTTGCGATAATTGGTTACCGCCTGTACTTATACAAAACTCTTCAACTGACTGAATTTGAAGAATTAAACCTACAAATAACAAGACAAGTACTACCTCGTTTAGATTCAATTATGTTTGGAGTATTGGCCGCTTATATCGCTTACTACTTTCCTAAGGTATGGAGCAAAGCAAACTTTGCAATCCTTCCAATACTCGCTTTTATTACCATGTATTATTTAAAATTCAAAAATCCAAGCAATATTAGTGAGTATTCAATCGTATGGTTACCAATCATTAAATCATTGATTGTTTTCATTTCCCTACCTTATTTAGCAAATTGGAAAGAATTGCGTTTACCAAGAATAAGCAAAGCAATTACATTTATCAGTTTAATCTCCTACTCTATGTATCTTACGAACTTAACCATTGTGATACATATTTTTATCAAACATGTTCTTCATGGGAATTACTTACATAAACATGTATTGCCAAGTTATTGGGAATACGAATACATCTTATTTTGGATCGTAACTATAGTTTTATCGTATCTATTATATATTTCAATTGAAGTACCATTTATGCAACTTAGAAACAAAAAAATTAAAGAATAAACACTGTTTTTTATATTATCTGAATTAAATATAATTTTAACTTTTTAAACCCAACTGATATGGAATTTATTACACAAGCTTTATTGATTTTACCATCAATTGCATTTATGTTCATTGTAATTCTAATGTTGAAAAAACAAACATCAATCGCTGAAACGAGTAATTCGATTGCATTAAAAAAAGAACGACAACAACACTTTTTACCTCTAAGAGTAGATGCCTACCAACGAATGATTTTGTTTATGGAAAGAATCTCTCCTAACTCGCTTATCATGCGAACTTTTCAAAATGAAAAACCTGCAAAGGTATTCCAAACTGAATTGTTAGAAACAATAAGACAAGAATACGAACACAATGTTGCTCAACAATTATTTATCTCTCCTAAAGGATGGAAATTAATCCGAGAGTCTAAAGAAGAAATTGTCAAAATCATCAATTTAGCAGCAAGTCAAGTGGATGAAAATGCTACTTCGTTGGATTTATCTTCTAAAATATTTGAAATTACATCGCAATTAAAACATATTCCAACTGAGGTGACCAATGAAATACTTATCAGTGAACTGCAGGGACTGTTCTGATATAAGTTCTAAAAAAACTCCAATTGCAATTAAAAACTAATAATTAACTAATATCCAGCTTTATGTTTTGGATATGCATTAAAGGTTCCCGTAGCTATTGCAACTAATTCTCCGTTTTGATTACTAACATTTGTTGACGCTACCAAAATTCGTTTCCCTTGAGAAATGACCTCAGCATGTGCTGTTATACAATCACCTAATTTAACTGGTTTTAAATATTTTATCGACAATTCTATCGTCGAAACTACCTTGTCTTCCAATGCAACCAGCGTCAAACAAGCAACTCCCAAAGAAGCATCTATCAACGAAGCGATTAGTCCTCCATGTGCCGCAATTGGTGTTGCTAAATGTTTATCTTTTACTTCAACCCTGTACTTAAGTTCACCAGGTTTAATAATTTCATCATGCATTTCAAGCAAGGCACCATAACGGTTACTTGCTGCATAACTCTCTAAAATTGGATGAAGCATATTTAATTATTTATTGTTGAAGCAGATGAATTCAAAGTATTAATACCCTTACTTAAAAACTGCTTGTATACATATTCATTCATAGAATATACAACTGAATTATATGATTCAGTATCTACCCATGTCCTTACATGAACCTCAATTGAAGAAAGTAATACAGCTCCTACTCCAACAAATGGTGGTGGATCATTTAAAATTTTTTCTTCACTCTCAAAATAAGACTGCATCAACAATTTCACCTCTTCAATATCATCTCCAAATGGAATACTAAACACTAAATCAATCCTACGGTTTTCTGCTCTAGTAAAATTCGTGATATTTCCGTTAGCCAAAGGACCATTAGGTAGAATAATAACTTTGTTATCTGAAGTATACAGATGAGTATTAAATATCTGAATCTCTTTTACGGTACCTTGAACTCCTTGACATAAAATGGTATCCCCAACTTTAAAAGGTTTAAAAAACAAAATCATCACCCCTCCAGCAAAATTTGATAATGTTCCTGAAAAAGCCATACCAACAGCTAAACCAGCAGCTCCTAAAAGCGCTACGAAAGAAGTCATTTCGATACCTAATTGGGTTACTCCGGTAACGAATACTAAAATTTTAAATGCAATAGTTGTTAAACTTGTTAAAAAAGTGACTAGACCTTCATCAATATGACTCCGTTGAAGAACTTTTCGTACGGTCCTAGAAAGGAAATTTGCCAACCAAAAACCAATTACAAAAATAAGAACAGCTAAGATTAGATTTGTTCCAAATTTAACTGCCCATTTGTTTAAATCATTGTAATTTAAACTAAAGAGCTCTTCATTAATTTTCATTCTGTATACTATTAAGAGTGAACAATTTCAATAAAAAATTAGTGTGTTCCTTTACATTGAATTAAATTTACAATAAAATTTCAGGATGAAGCAACACGTATTCCACAAACTTAAAAAAAAATCATCATTAATCCTCTTACTGATTGTAATCTCTATTGTATGTGTTGGCTTTACCAAATTATTCAAATTTAACCTTAAAAATAACAATAGCCATTTTGAAGATAATTCAGAAAACAACAAAAACATCAACTTATTTTTCAATCAAATTGACAGCATTCAAACAAATAAAAAGAATGTAAGGATCGCTTTCTTTGGTGACTCATTTGTTGAAGGCGATATCCTAACAGGTGAACTAAGAAAACTACTGCAAGGAAAATTTGGAGGAAACGGTGTTGGATTTGTACCATTAGCTTCTCAAAC
>CALPOI020000008.1 GCA_943325145.2 Candidatus Planktophila lacus
AATTATTTACGCCGTAGTTACAAGTATTTTCCTTATTTTTTATTCTTTTTTGCTGTATTAGTTTCATTATCAAGAATTTATTTAGGGGTTCATTATTTGACTGATATTCTTGGTGGAGCTATCATCGGAAGTTGTTTTGGCTATTTTGGTTGGCGTTTCATGAAATCTCGCATTGTATAGTTTTTCAGATAGTTGAAAACAAATCATTTACAATCAGTAAGACAAAAATCTTTTTTAAAACGGCTTGAAATCTAAGTTTTTGTAATTGTTGCTAGGCTTTAATTTAAATTCATTTCAAATTGTAGTCATTACATTAGGACTAAAAATTGTACATTTGCAAATTAAAAAATAGAAAATATGGGATGTTCCAATTGTAGCTCTGGAGGAGGCTCTCCAAAAGGGTGTCAAAACAATGGTACCTGTAGTTCTGGAGGATGCAATAAATTAGGAGTTTTTGATTGGTTAGCCAACATGCAGTTACCAACTGGTCAAAAACCTTACGATATAGTTGAAGTAAGATTCAAGAATAGTCGCAAAGCGTTTTACCGCAATTCAAAAAACATTTCTCTTCAAGTGGGCGATGTTGTTGTGGTAGAAGCAAGTCCCGGATACGATGTCGGGGTTGTGTCAATTGTCGGTGAATTAGCCAGAATTCAGGTGAAAAAGAAGGTTTCTAATCCATCAAATTTAGA
Organism: Candidatus Planktophila lacus; assembly: GCA_943325145.2. GTDB lineage: Bacteria > Bacteroidota > Bacteroidia > Flavobacteriales_D > Crocinitomicaceae > CANHVK01. Next base: position 693 of record CALPOI020000008.1, read on the forward strand.
AACTCCAGCAATTTATAGAATTGCAAATCAGGACGATGTCCAGAAATGGATGAAGTCAAGAGAATTAGAAAAAGAAGTGATGTACCAATCGCGTACTTTGGCGGTTAATTTGAATCTTGATATGAAAATATCGGATGTTGAATACCAAGGCGATTTATCAAAAGCAACATTTTTTTACACATCTGATGAGCGTGTCGATTTTAGACAGCTAATCAAGGATATGGCTGAAACATTTAAGATTCGTGTAGAGATGCGCCAAATCGGTTCTCGTCAAGAAGCTTCTAGATTAGGCGGTATTGGATCTTGTGGGCGAGAGTTATGTTGCTCCACATGGTTGACAGATTTTAGATCAGTTTCAACTTCTGCAGCTAGGTACCAACAATTGTCTTTAAATCCTCAAAAATTAGCTGGACAATGTGGGAAATTAAAATGCTGTTTGAATTACGAACTAGACATGTATTTGGATGCCATTAAAGCTTTTCCAACTGCGGATACTAAATTGTATACACAAAAAGGGGTTGCTTTTCATGTGAAAACGGATGTTTTCAAACAGATGATGTGGTTTATGTACGAGGGAACAAGTGAATTTATTCCACTTACTCCTGACCGCGTGAAAGAAATCATGGAATTAAACTCACAGAAAGTTAAACCTGCTGATTTAAAAGATTTTGTTAAAGAGGTAGTTGTGGTGAGCGAACCAGAGTATTCGAATGTAGTTGGACAAGACAGTTTGAATCGTTTTGACACTAATTTTGCTAAGAAGAAAAAAAATAATTCGAATAAACCAAGACCTCAGGGAGCTAGAAATTCTGAGTCTTCAGATGCGCCACGTAGGGAACGTAATGCTCCTCATCCAACTCCAGCAAAAACAGAACAACCGAGACAGAAAGTTGAATCAGTGGTTCCGAAAGACGCCGTAAATGAGCAACAAGCAGTTACAAATTCGGACGCTAATAATGAAAATGCACCACATCGTAAAAAAAATAAAAGGAGGCCGTATAAGCGACCAAATAAAGTTAAGACCGATGAATAGGATTCTTTTTTTTGGAACAATTGTATTGATGTTAGTGTTTGTTTCTTGCGAGGAACAACCCTTTTATCAAAAATCACATTCTTTTAAATCCAATACTTGGGCAAGACCATTTAAACCATTCTTTAAAGTGACCGTGAAAGATACCACGATTACTTATGATTTCATTCTCACATTAAGGACTACTACCTCGTATTCTTTTAATAACGCTTGGATTTATTTTATTTCAAAAACTCCCGACAAACAATATGTTAGAGAGCCTTTTGAAATTAAAATTGCAGACGAAAAAGGAAGATGGATTGGTAACAAAACAGGTTCAATTGTTGAACATCAATTGGTGTTTAAGCAAAGAAAACTGCCACGACCTGGGGTGTATTATTTCATGCTCGAACAAGGAATTACTAAAAAAGTATTGTACGATGTTCTAGATATTGGCTTAGAAATTAGAGCACATTCAGCACGATAATTTCATCGAATTTACGATAATATTTATTGATTTTTAGAAAAGTTACACATCACTAGTCAAGGTTTTGTGTAACTTTTTTTATACAATAGAGAGGGTAATTTGTCGTTTTCTGATATCAACATCAACCACTTGTACTTCGATTTTATCACCAAAGTTGTATTGTTTTTTTGTACGTGCTCCCATTATGCAATAATTTTCCTGATCAAAGTAAAAACGGTCACCAGGTAATTCTTGTAAAGAAATCATTCCTTCACAATGGTTTTCATTTAGTTTCACGAATAATCCAAAATCGGAGATTCCAGAAACTGTTCCTTCAAATGTATCCCCTAAATGATCCTTTAAAAAGAGTGCTTGAAAGTATTTGGTAGATTCTCTCTCTGCCTCTACTGCTTTTCGCTCCATTCTAGAAATGTGCTTACATGTAGACGATAAATCGTTTGAGTAAACATGCTTTTGGTGGGTTAATTCTTCTAAGAGTATGCGGTGTACCAGTAAATCTGCGTAGCGACGAATAGGAGAGGTGAAATGGGTATAATGTTTAAATGCTAAACCAAAGTGTCCAATATTATTTGTTTCGTAACTTGCTTTTGCCATGGATCGTATCGCCATGGATTGAACGATTGAATATTCATTTTCAGTGGAGATTTCTTCGAATAAATGATTGATGGATTTGGCTACATCTTCTATTTTGTTGAATTTTAATTCGTGGCCAAACTTTTCAATAAATAATTTAAATGTTTCAATTTTTGCCAAATCTGGTTTGTCGTGACATCTGTATACAAAAGGAATGAGGTCTTTGTTTTTACTTCTTTTATCGATAAATAATGCGACATGTTTATTTGCAAGTAACATGAATTCTTCGATCAGCTTATGCGCATCTTTGGATGTTTTGGTATAAACACCGATTGGATTGCCTTCTTCGTTTAATTGAAAACGCACTTCTTCTGATTCAATATTGAGTGCTCCGTTTTTCAATCGATATTTTCGAAGGATTTTAGCAATTTTATCTAATGTTAAGATCTCTTCTTTAAAATCACCTTCACTTCCTTCGATGATTTCTTGCGCTTGTTCATAGGAAAATCTTCTGTCAGAATGAATTACTGTTTTACCGAACCATTCATTGATTACTTCTCCTTTTTCGGTCATCTCAAATACTGCTGAAAAACAGAACTTATCTTCATTTGGTCGAAGTGAGCAAGCAATGTTTGAAAGTTGTTCTGGTAACATTGGAACCACTCGATCGACGAGATACACCGAATTCCCTCTTTTTGATGCTTCTCTGTCCAATGCAGAGTCTTTCGTAACATAGTGACTTACATCTGCAATGTGAACCCCTATTTCTATATTTCCATTTTCTAAACGTAAAAAAGACAGCGCATCATCAAAATCTTTCGCATCTACTGGGTCAATTGTAAATGTACTAATTGCTCTAAAATCTCGTCTATTAAGGACTTCTTTCTCGTCCAATTCGATGGTAACATGTTCCGCTTCTTCAATGACTTCTTGCGGAAATTTAAATTCAATTCCTTGTCCGCACAAAATGCCAATCATTTCGGTATCATTGGTTGACTTTTTACCGAGTACTTCAACTACTTCACCAAAAGGAAATTCTGCAGATTTTGGCCAGACTGTTATTTTCGCAATGACTTTATCTTGGTCTTTCGCTCCATTGAGTTTGTCTTTCGGGAGGTAAATTTGAATTCCGTTTTTCACATTGTCAGGAAGTAAGTAAGCGAATTTTTCACGCATTGAAATCGTCCCCACAAATTGTGTTCTTTCACGTTGAATTACCTGAAGAACAATGCCTTCACGACGACCTTTTCCATCTTTTGTTAATGCTACTCGCACCAAATCTCCATTCATTGCTTGTTGCAAGTTAGCAGCAGCGATGAATACGTCGTTTACTTTTTTATCTGTAAGTAGGAAACCACTCCCTTTTGCAGTAATTTGAATTTCACCTTCTAATAGTTGAGCTGCTTCATTGCGTGTAAAAACACCATGAGATGTTTCTTTTAGGTAGCTTCCAGTTACTAAATCTTTCAATACTAAATAAACCTGTTTTCTCAATTCGTTTTCACGGACGTTGAGAGCGGCACAAATTTCTTGGTGTGTAAAATTATCTGTAGGGTGGTTATCAAAGAATCTTCGAATGGAGTGACTTAGACTATTTTTATTGTTTTTTGTTTTTTCCTTTGGAAATTTTTGCTTTTTGTTTCTTGACATTTCAATGGTATATATTGCTAATTTACAATAAAAAGATGAACTATTTTTTATTTTATTTTTCGTGAAATGAAAATATATATATATAAATATATTTAGTTTGTTAACGATGGTCAATTTCCCTTTGTGATAAACTTTTAAATATTTCTATAAATCATACAAGACAAAAAGATATCTTTTAACTTTGTCAAAAAAACATTTATGAATACACGTGTAGAAGCAGCATTGAATGAACAAGTAGTAAAAGAAAGTTATTCCTCTCAGTTTTATTTGGCAATGGCAGCATGGGCTGAAACGCAGGGACTTAATGGTACCGCTAATTTCTTGTATACACACTCAGACGAAGAGCGTTTCCATATGTTGAAATTGGTGAAATTCATTAATGAACGTGGTGGTAAAGCAATTATTCCATCAGTGGATTGTCCTCCAGCAAATTTTGATTCTGTTACCAATGTATTTGAAAATTTATTACACCATGAATTAATGGTGACCGAAAGTATCAATAACTTGGTTGATATTTGTTTGCAAGAGAAAGATTATACCACCCACAATTTTGTGCAATGGTACGTTTCTGAGCAATTGGAAGAAGAAGCACTTGCACGCGAGTTATTGGATAAAATACGATTAATTGGAGGAGACAGTGGGGGAACCTATATTTTTGACCGTGACTTGGAGCAATTTCAAGCGAAAACGAACGGAGGCAAAGTTACTGCTTAATAATTTCAATTCATTACTAAAAAGCCCTTCAGATTTTTTCAGAAGGGCTTTTTTAGTATTACTATTATTTAGTTATTGTGATTTCTAGCTTCGATTAATCTGCGTAATCATTTTTTAGTAGTCTTTCTTTAATTTCTTCAAGATGTTTTGCTTTCAAAGCATCACGGGTTTCTTTTGCAGTTTTAGTAAAATATTTATGATTTGTTAGAAAGGACACTTGAATTTCATCCCATTTTCGATCACTGTTTATTTTACCATATTCTCTAAGCTCGATTCGAAGTTTATCAGCTATTTTGTGAAAATCTTCTCGTCCTAAATAGTCTAAATCGGCATCACACATGATTTCTTCCAAGTTGTTTTTCGGTTGATGGGGGATGGCTGTTACATAAATAAGCTCTTTAATTTGTTGGATATGTTCAGAAGAGTATCCGTACTGAGGTAGGATTTCTTCAGCCAATCGCGCACCATTTGCTTCGTTGTTATCGTATTGTTCAATAAAACCTGCATCGTGGTAAGTGGCTGCCGATTTTAATAAAAACAAACATTCATCTGTAACACCTTCCATAAGTGCGATTCGTTCGATTGATTTACACACATCTTTAGTGTGTATTACAGAATGGTAATGAAGTTTCGGTGATAATTGTTCTTCTAACATTTTAAATACATGACGTTCAGCCTTGTAATAGTTGATGCTACTGTATTGATGTAAATTTAAGATTTGATGGAATTTCTCATTTGGATAAATTCCTTCGCCATCAACTGATAATTCAGGTTTGATGCCTTCCACCGTATACATATCGATCAAACCTTGACCCTTTGTTTTCGCTTTACCTCTGAATACGCATTTGAAATAGGGTTCTATGTGTTTGAATGTTTGCCCTGAAATCGTAACTTTTCCTGGCTCACCCAACATTTCCATTCGTTGTGCTTGATTTACTGTTGAACCCCAAATATCATAGGCTAATTTCTCTGTTCCAATTACACCTGCGGTTACTTCTCCTGTATTGATTCCCAATCGAAGATTCCAAATATTTCTTCCTGATTCGACCGCCTCTTCTCGCATTTTTTGCATGGTGTCTTGGATCTGAAGTGCGGCTAGACACGCATCAATTGGGTTTGTTTTATTTCGAACAGGCACACCTCCTGCACACATATAGGCATCTCCAATGGTTTTAATTTTTTCGAGGTTATTTTTTACAATAATTTCATCGAATTTTCTGAAGTATACATCCAATTCACTAACAAGGTCAGATGGTTTCATTGTTTCCGATATTTTTGTAAAACCAACAAAATCGGTGAATAGTACTGTAACTCTGCTATAAGCACGCGCAGTAGCTTTACCTGTAGCTTTAATTTCTTCGTACACCTGAACTGGAAGAATGTTTTTTAATACTTTTTCAGTTTTTTCTTTTTCTATTTCAAGTAATTGTTTCTGCTCTTCAAGATGGTTCTTTTTTTCTTCAATTGTTGCTTTTTGTTTCTCAATTTTTATGTTTTGTTCTCTAATTTCTCTAGTTCTTTCAGTAATTTTTTTCTCAAGTTTCACTTGCTGTTTACGTTCATATTCAATTTTTTTACGGAAATAAAATACAGTTAATAAACCAATTCCAATTGCAATAAGTACCCAAAACCAGATTGTTCTCCAATAAGGAGTTTGAACATTTATTGAAAGTGTAGCAGGATGTTTACTCCAATTTCCATTTCCGAGTTTAGCGTAAACTTTTAGTTGATAATCTCCAGGTTGAATGGAGTTTAAGTGAATTTGATTGGTGTTTCCAATTAAAACTTCACCTTCTTCATCTCCTTTTAAAACATATTTATAGCTGATTAATTCTGGATTACTCAAATCCAAAGGCATAAATTTTAATGTTATACTTCTTTTTCGATAGCTTAAAGAGATGTAGTTGGTACTTGCAATTGATTTAGGTAGTACTTTATTTTCACCAGGTTTTAGCCAGTTTTTATCAAGTTTAATTTTGGTAAAACGAACATCTACATTTTTTTCTTTTAGCACTAAGTTTTTAGGATCGAAATAATTATACCCATAAATACTTCCAAAATAAAAGATTCCTTTTTTAGACTTGAAGAAAGCTCCTTGATTAAATTCATTAGACATCAAACCTTCTTGTTCTGTAAAATTTGTAATTTTTTCGGTGTTTGTATTGAATTTACACAATCCTTTATTAGTGCTTAACCATAAGAAGTCACCTTCTTTTAGTATTCCATAAACCACATTATTGGGCAATCCATTTTTTTTATTAAATAATTTCCCCTGTTTCTTTTCAATGTCCCATTTTACCATTCCTCCCCCCATTGTTCCTAGCCAAAATGTAGTTTCGTCGGTTTGAGTAATTGAAGAAATTTGATCTTTAATAATGTTTATTAATGAAGTATTGTAGCGATAAGGTAAGATTTCAAGGCCATCTTTACCGTCTTCTAAGGTGTATAATCCTCCAGTGGTAGTACTGAACCATATTTTTCCTTGCATGTCTTTAAATATCACTTTACATGATCCTCCTCCTAAAGTTTTTTTAATATTCTTTTCGTCGTGCTCAAATACTTTTACTTTAAAAGTGTTTTTATCGAACAGCAATACTCCCCCTTTTGTTGCCAGTAAAAATTTAGTGTCGTTCCATTTGAATATTTGATAGACTTTCTCAAAATTGGATTGATTCTTGATATCTTTAAATACAATTTTGTTGTATGTATAATTTTGATCACTATTGATCTTTAACTCGTAAAATCCGTCAGAAAATCCTAGCAGGATTGTGTTATTTGAAACTACATAACTGGATAACACGTTTGAATTGGAAGCTTTACTATTAGAAGCTGCTATCCGAATAAATTGATTGAAAAGTCCAGTTTGATTATCATACCGAGACAACGTACGATCAGAACCTACGTATAAATAACGAGAAGATTTATCTTCAGAAAAACTCCAAACACTTGGAGATGGTATCCCTCTCGTTAGGTCTGCACTTGGACCAATACCTAAAATTCCTCTGTGTAATGGGTCGAAACTACTAAGACCACGTTCTGTACCTACCCAGAAAATTCCATTTCGGTCCCTCATTAAATTATTACACGCATTGAATAATAAGGCATTATCGTTAAAAATATCGTGAACAGTGTTTGATATAGATACTTTGCCTCGTTTAGAAATATGTATTGTAAATAATCCGTTTGTCTTAGAAGTTAGGATTAGCTTCTCCGGGTTAAATACATATATCCCACTTATTTCTAAAATCCCATAATTTTGTTCAAATTCGGGGAGATAAGCTTGAGTTGTATGGTTCTTTGAGTTAAAAGTGAATAATCCTTGGTTTGTACCAAGTAAATAATTATCGTTTGTATGTTTAACAATTGTACTTACACGAATAAATTTCCCTTTTTTTCCTTTTAATAAAATAGGAATCAATTGGTTTTTTTCAAAATGATAATTAAAAAGTCCTTTATCTTCTGTACTTATGATGAGTTCATTTCCAGGTAAGAAGGAGATAAATTGAATTTTATACGTTGGTAATTTTAAATCTTTTCGTTTTAATTTATTGCTTTTTTTATCAAGAAGAAATATTCCATTGGCACTACTTCCAACCCAAATTTCACCATTTTGATCTTCTGTGATTGATTTAATTTGAATGGCGTATTGCGATGAGTAGTTGATTTTTTCAAATATTTCGGTCAACGGATCATATTTGGTAAGTCCATTTGATGTTCCGATCCATAATATTCCTGATTTTTTTGATTTGTACATGCAGAGGATGTCACCACTTTCTAAACCTGGAGTATTTTCTGGCGTCAAATTTTCAAAGGTTTGACCATCAAATCTGTTGAGTCCATCTTGCGTTCCCACCCATAAGGCACCAAAATTATCTTGGAGGATGGTACTTACAGCACTTTGTGACAAACCATCATTAATTGTATAATTTCTAAAACGATAATTGTACTGAGCCCATGTTATATTGGTACAAATAAGGATTAAAATTAGAAGTCTACTTAGTAGCTTTGACATACTTTAGAATTATAAGGTTTTACTGAATTCAATGATTTTTTCACAGAAGTTTTCCCAAGAATTTTCGGCCTTTTCTTTTTTTATTTCTATTGAAAATTCTTTTTGATAATCATTATTAAAATAATTGGTGATTGCATTTGAAATTAGTTCTATTTCTGGTTCTTCTACAATTATTCCAGTTTTTAAATGATGTATTGTTTCTTTAAGTCCTCCCACATTGGTTGCGATTATTGGTAAATCGTAATGATTAGCAATGGAGGTAATTCCTGATTGTGTGGCTGATTTGTAAGGCAATATACAAACATCTGCAGCAGAGAAATAGATGGTTACTTCATCGTCTCCGATGTATTGATTAAATAGATGAATGTTGTTTTTATAGTTAGACGCATCAATTAATTGTTGGTATTTTTCAAATGAGCCGTATACTTCTCCCGCGATAATTAACTGAAAGTTTTCGTCAAGATGATCCATCGCTTGTATCAGTAAGTCTAATCCTTTGTAGTCCCTTATGAATCCAAAAAACAACAATGTTTTTTTACTAGGATCTAATTTCAATGCCTGTTGTGCTTCGGTTCGTTCAATTTTTGCAGGAAAGTGATTGTATACGGGATGATTTACACGTAAATATTTTGCGTCAGGAACAATGGAGAGCAAATCTTTTAAAACTGCATCGGACATAACGATAAATCCATCGTTGTTTTTTAAAAAATAATTATTGCAAAATCCATCAAAAAATCGTTTTTCATGTGGAATAACATTATCGAGGATACTGATTCTTTTGGCTGTATTTTTTAGTGATTTACAAACATACCCAAGTGAAGGACCAAAAAATGTCATCCAATATTTTGTAATGAGAATATCTGGTTCGTATGCTTTGATTGCTTTTGAGGTGCTAACGTAAGTCAATGGATTGATGGAGTCCAATAATTCTTTAGCCGGGATTTCATCTGCGTTATCATCTTTTGTCACATATTGAGTTTCTCCTGGAAAAAGAAAATTTGGATATTGACGTTTAAAAGTAACTGCTTTAACGGAGTGTTTTTTCTCAAATGTTCTATACATCAAAGCATTGAATTGTGCTATACCACCTCTGAATGGATAAAAAGTAGATAAAAAAGCAATTTTCATTTTCAATAGTTTTAAAGATAAGGAGCTTACATTCTAACTTTTATACTTTTTGGTAGAGTAGGTGTAATCCTATATTTCTCTCAAAATTAATTCAGAATGATCAATATTCTAACATTTCAAATGAAGTTCGCTTAGTTAGTAACTCACTTTTTAATTAAAAGCGTTCTAATTGCTCAATCGCATTCATAAAGTCAGTAGGTTGAATGTCATGCATGCAAGAGATTCCTTTTTTACAAGTATTTCCATAAAAACACTCGCAAGGAGTAGGTGGTTCAACTAAAATTCCTCTTCCATACAATTCAAATTCATGCTTATTGAAGATTGTATTACACAACACCATTTTCTTTTTTAATGCCGTAGCTATATGCATCATCATTGAAACTTGAGTAACAATTATGGTGCAGTTATTAGTGATCGCTATAAATTCTTCCAATGAAAAATGTCCAGGATAATATGTCTCAGTTTCTTGGGACATTCTTTTGTTTTTCTCGTGTTCTAATTCTCCACCTAAAAAAACGGGATAATATCCTTTTTCTACTAATAATTTAGCTAAAGTTTTCCACGATTCTTCTGACCATAATCGTGTATTCCATCGAGGTCCACATCCTGTGTTTAAACCAACAATCGTTTTACCATTACTTAATTGATTGAATTGTTGTTCCCATTTTTGAGACAATTCAGAATTCAATTGGATGAGGTATTCTTCGTTGTTGAATTCAAAGTGACAAATTTCAAAAATTTCTTGCAAGTAACTTTTGGTGTTCTTTTGTGAGATTTCATCAAAAAACCCTGTCATTAATTTATGTTCACTATTGCTTGTTGCCGGTGCAATGTGATTGTCTTTCCAAATGTATCCGTATTTTGTACTAGCGTTCACATTTGCTAACAACATACAAGCTTCTGGCTCTTTATCTAAATTAACAGCAATATCAAATTCTGAATGTTCAATTGTGTATACGGAGGTAAAATCCCATTTGTATATGGTTTCGATTTCATTCTTCGGTAAAATTGCAGGACTTTGTGTAAGCCAAGTAATGTGCACTCCTGGATAAGTTTTCCGAAAACGCTCTACCAATGGAGTGGTGCGAATTACATCGCCTAATGCACCCAGTTTAATAATTAGTATACGCGTTTGTATGGGGGTATAATAAGTGCAATTGAAACAATTTACTTGATGCTGTTTATTAGGAATACATGGAATCCCTGTTCTAAAATGGCTGCAATCGTAATGAACATCGGAACATTTCATGGAAAAGTGATTATTGGATTTTAGTTGCGCCAACAACTTTAATTAATTCTTTAATTTTTCTTCCTGTATTTTTTGCGTCTTCCAATACAGGTTTTGCAATTGTAACATGCCCCATTTTACGGAATGGCTTCGTTGTTTCTTTACCGTAAATATGAGCATGCACACCTGAAATTTGCATTGCTTCCTCTAAACCTTGATAAATTGCTTGACCTTCAAATCCTTTTTCACCCAATAAATTAATCATCACACCTGGCTGAATTAAATCTGTCGCCCCAAGAGGTAGGTTCAATACACTTCTCAAATGTTGTTCAAATTGAGAAGTTCGATTGCACTCAATGCTATGGTGTCCACTATTGTGTGGTCTTGGTGCTATTTCGTTTACATATAATTCGCCTTGTTTTGATAAGAAGAACTCTACGGCTAAAATTCCAACCATTCCTAGTTGGTCTATGATTTGAAGCGCTAACTCTTTTGCCTTTGTTTCTATTTCTGGTGTAATATCTGCAGGTGCAAATAGAAATTCAACCAAGTTTGCTTCTGGACTGAATTCACATTCAACAGTAGGGTAGACAGCTGTTTCTCCTTTTTCATTTCGAGCTACGATTACAGCGAGTTCTTTTTGAAAGTCAACAAATTTCTCTAATACACTTGGTACATCAAATGCAGTTTCAATGTCATTGATAGTGCGCAATGCTGTCACACCTTTGCCATCGTATCCACCCTTACGCATTTTTTGCATAAAAGGGAATTCACCTTGATATTGTTTGATTTCTTCACGGTCATTGATTAAGTAAAACGGCAATGTAGGAATTCCGTGTTCTTGATAAAATTGTTTTTGAAGACCTTTATCTTGGATGATTTTTAAGACAGCAGGTTGCGGAAATACTTTTTTACCTTCTAGTTCTAATTTTTCAAGTGCTTCGATGGAAACATTTTCAATTTCTACTGTAATCACATCCATTTGTTGACCGAAATTATATACGGTGTCAAAATCAGTAAGTGAACCTACTGTAAATCCATGAGAAATAGATTTACATGGCGCATTTGCATCAGGATCTAATGTATAAACGTGCACATTGTAATTGATCGTTTCTTGGATGAGCATTCTTCCCAATTGTCCCCCTCCAACAACCCCAAGTTTAAATTGGTCTCCATACCAAATATGTTGCATCTTCGTTTTATTTAATAATGATTACTATAAAATTCTTTGTATTCGTCTATGTTGTGTTTTTCGAATAACACCTTTAAATTTTCTTGGGTGATTTTCAATAGCTCAAGCATCGAATATTCACCTAAGTTTTCGGTGTCAGATTGAAAGCGACCGATGAATTCATCTGAATCTGAATTATTGAATTTTTTGACGATAATATAGCTTTGTTCTTGTGTGTATAATTTTGAAGTTGTAACGAGTTCAGAATTTTCGTAGCTAGTGGCAATAAAATCGCTGATTTTAATTTTTGCATCGCTTGCCATCATTCCAGGATTGAGAAGAATCATTACCCAAATATCTGCATTTTCATCAAATTTAAATGGAGATTCTTTTGCCGGCTCTTCTTCACTTTCGTTAATCGTTTCATTGGAAGTAGTATCCGAGTTTATTGCAGGTGAAAGGTCTGTTTTTTGAGTCATTGCATCTAAGATGTCTTTCGCCTTTTTAGCTTCTGGGGTTGATGGATGTTGATTGATCAATCCATTTAAAAGTGGTGTAAGCGTTTCCTTTCGTTCTTGATTGGAAGCCAATGCCATTATATGGAGTAATTTGTATTTCGGTATTAGTTCCAGATTCACAATGCTGTTTGATTTTGTTTTACATTCCTGAATCACTTTGGAGTACTCTTTCGAACGGTACGCTTCAAGTAGTAATAGATAGTCGTTCACTTCTCCTTTGGCTTTTTCTTTCTTTTTAACTAAGTAATCAGGATCTTTAAGATAGTTTGCATAGTCGGATGTAGGAAAGTTTTTAAGTATGTAATTTTTCTGATCGCTTGCTTTTTTACTGTCTTTACCATCATAAAGTCGGTACAATTGGTAGCTTGCAAGTAAATTGTAGGTTGGATTTAAATTTCGTTTCAAAATGTCATTGAATCGCTCAGCTGCAAGAACAGGTTCTTCCAATTGTTCTTTATAAATCATTCCTGCTTCGTATTGCGCTTTCAGTAAACGTTGAATGGAAGTATCTTTAGCTGCAGTAGATAAAGGTATTTTAGATAAGAGATAATCAACCGATAATGTATCTATCTCTTTTTTTGTTTCTGTGTTTTCGTTTTCCTTAGTAGTAGTATCGTTTGTATTCGCTGTTTGTTGTAAAATAATTCGTTCGCTTCGTCGCCAGTCGTCTAAGTTTTCCCTAGTTCCCCAGTTTTTTCTAAATTCACTGTACCCATCTGCGCGAGATTTGATGTTACTCCAATACCAATTTCCTTTGCTGTTTTCAGCTTGTGCTTTTTGTTGTTGTTCTTGTATCAATTTCATTTTAGCAGCTTCTTGACGTTTTTTCTTTTCAATTTGTTGCTTGGTGATTTTGATGAATTTTTCAATTTCTTTTGTTCGATCATTGTTGTTCAAACTTGCAATGCGCAAAACACTGTCTTCGTAATTCACGGTTTCGATAGCAATAACTAAGTTTTTTAGTTTCATTGCTTTTTTGCGAATTAATTCTGAATTAGGATAGGTTTCTGGCATGCTTGAAACACACGAATCGTAATATTTTTGAGTGGCAACATATAATTTTTTCTCTAAATGAATTTGAGCTAATTTCTCATAACTCAATGCTTGTTGGTATTTATTTGTGGTGGAATAAAAGGCGGATTTAGTAAGATTATAAACTGCTTCTGTGTTGTTTTTTTCTTGTAGTGAAATGTCCGCTAAGGCAAAGTAGATTTGATCGCGGTAATCACTATTTTTTTCATCTTTCAATAAGGCAAGCAGTTCCTTTTTAACTTTTTCATCACCTCCTGAAAATGCACGTTGAATTCGGGCATTAAAATGCAGCTCGAAATTGGCAGGATACTTGAGTACTTTTGTGAAGGCATCTTTTGCCCCTGGTTTATTACCTGATTTTAAGTTCAATTGCCCAAGTATAAAATAAAGTCGAGCTTTTGTAGAACGCTTACGAGTGTTTTTTAGCGCAAATTCAATACTCTCAACTGCTTTTTTATAGTTATTTGTTTGAATGTTCAGTTGTGCTTTAGTTACACCAAGTTCAAATTTGATTCCTTTGTCAATGCGAGGAGCATTTTTTTCTCCTGACTTTTTTTGAGGATTTTTAATGAAATATTTAATAATGGGTAGCTTCTGAAGAAGTGGTTTTTCAGCATCTTCCTTTTCTTGTTTTTCAATGATCGCCTCAATTTGTAGAATACGATCAGTCGCTTCTTGATACTCTTCTTTTTCAATCAATATTTTTGACATCCATATGGATGCTAGGTAGTTGGACTTATCTTTTTTAAATAAACGCTGTGTAAATTGAAAGTTTTTAGAAGCAAGATCTAAATCGTGTTTCGTGTAAAATGCTTTGCTTAACAATAACCAATTTTCGTCCATTTGGGAATTGAACTCTTCTTTTTTCCCTGAGGCATAATCCATAGAGGGCATGCTATGGTATTTAATTACTTTGGTACATTTACTGATTGCAGTATCTATAGACGGTAGCATACCTTCTATTTCCTCTTGTTTTTTTGGAAATACTTCAGTGGGTAAAATTTGATAATAATTTTCTTTGTAATTCTCTCTGAATGTTACTAATGAGCTGTTTAAAAGTTCGTTTGCATTAAAATAGCCGTTAAATTTTGTAGTTGTAGCATGGTATTTTTTGCTCACAAATGAATAGTTCTCAGTTGAACATGCACTTGCAATTAGTACTATGAGTAAACAAGCAAAGTAATAAATTCTATTTTTTTTATTCTGATTCATTCAAATTGAACTGAGTATGCTATTAGTCAAACCAAAAGTAATTATTTCTAGTCAACTTCCGAGCCCATGGCTTAATTTTCTAGATTCAACTTTTTTAACTACTGAATTTTCGTGTCTTTTTTCTAAAATTATCTGCTGAATTTGTGTCTTTTCGAAACAATCTAGAAAAAAATTTAAAGTAGGATTCTAAAAAAAATTAAAGGTATTTATATGTTTTAACTGTAAGTAATTGATAATCTGACATCAAAACTTGATTTAAATCACTTCTAACCACAAAATATTAATTGCACCAAGGTTTATAATTGAACGAATACTATTAACTTTGCTTTTTTAAACAAAAAATAGTGGTAGAAGTAGGTATTATAATGGGTAGCAAATCGGACTTGCCGATAATGAAAGATGCTGCAGCAATTTTAGATGAGTTTGGTATTGCATATGAAATGAATATTGTTTCTGCACATCGTACGCCTGAATTAATGTTTGAATATGCTAAAAACGCTCATTTAAGAGGCGTTAAGGTGATTATTGCAGGTGCAGGTGGTGCAGCGCATCTTCCTGGAATGACTGCTTCGTTGACACCACTTCCAGTGATTGGAGTTCCAATTAAATCCAGTAACTCGATTGATGGTTGGGACAGTATTTTATCTATTTTACAAATGCCGAATGGCATTCCTGTAGCAACTGTAGCATTGAATGCTGCAAAAAATGCAGGTATTTTAGCCGCGAAAATTTTAGGCGCTCAACAACCAGCTGTCTGTGAAAAAATGGAAGCGTACATGCTCTCGTTAAAAAATGCAGTGTTAGAGAGTGCGAAAGACCTTAATTAATAATTTATGGAAGTTGCTGTAATTAATACTTCTCAAAATAATTTACCAGCTTATGAAACGCTTTCTTCCGCTGGTATGGATGTTAGAGCTGCACTAAATGAAACTGTTACCCTTCAGCCGTTAGAGAGAAAACTAATTCCTACGGGATTGTTTTTGGAAATTCCTCATGGGTATGAAGTACAAGTGCGACCAAGGAGTGGCTTAGCCTATAAAAATGGTGTAACAGTTTTAAATGCTCCAGGAACAATTGATGCTGATTATAGAGGTGAAGTAGGGGTATTGTTGGTGAACCTTTCCAATGAGCCGTTTACCATTGCTTCTGGCGATAGGATTGCGCAACTGGTTGTTGCTAAAGTAGAACAAATAGAATGGAAACCAACCTCACAGCTTAGCGAAACAGAACGTGGTGAAGGTGGATTTGGGAGTACTGGAAAAAAATAAATTTTTATGAAGATTATTGTACCAATGGCAGGACGTGGTAGCCGTTTAAGACCACACACATTAACTACTCCAAAACCTTTGATTCCTGTGGGTGGAAAGCCTATCGTTCATCGATTGGTGGAGGACATTGCAAGTATTTGTTCAGAACAGATTGAAGAAATTGCTTTTGTAATTGGTGATTTTGGAAAAGAAGTTGAGAATGAACTGATTCAAGTAGCTGAAAAATTAGGTGCAAAAGGAAGTATTTACCATCAAGAACAGCCTTTAGGAACAGCTCATGCGGTGTGGTGTGCGAAAGAATTATTGGATGGACCCGTTGTTGTTGCTTTTGCGGATACGTTATTTAAAGCTGACTTCAAGTTAAATCCAGAAGTTGATGGGATTTTATGGGTGAAACAAATTGAAGATCCATCTGCTTTTGGTGTAGTTGAATTGAACGAAAAAGAAGAAATCATCGCATTTGTTGAAAAACCACAAACCTTTGTTTCAGACTTGGCGATGATTGGAATTTATTATTTTAAAAATGGCGAAGAACTTCTTTCTGAAATTGAATATTTGATTCAAAATGAAGTCATCAAAAGTGGTGAGTACCAATTGCCAGACGCCATGCGCAGGTTGACAGAAAAAGGAAAAAAATTTCATCCTGGAAAGGTGATTGAATGGTTAGATTGTGGAAACAAGGAAGTGACGGTTCATACCAATCAACGTGTTCTTGAGTTCGATGCTGAAAAGAACATCAATTCTGTTCATTCTTCTGTAAGTTTGACTAATTCTTTAATTATTCCACCTTGTTATATTGGAGAAAATGTTGTTTTAACTAACGCAATTGTCGGTCCCCACGTTTCGATTGGAGCGAATTCTAAATTGGGTGACGTGGTAATCAAAAATTCGATCGTTCAATCAAATGTATCTATTCAAAATGCGGTCTTAGAAAATTCTATGATTGGAATGCACGCTAAATATACAGGGACAAAACAAGACATAAGTATTAGCGATTATTCAACTTTTTCTTAGATGAAAAGTTCTTTAATTGGCCTATTTATTCTAGTTCATCTGCTCTTTTCATGCGGTATTGTGTCAACTCGTTTGACATCTTCTGACACTGTAGACGAAAAATACATCGAGCTTTTTCATGAGGGTATTCGAAATAAGCAAAAAAATCAATTGGAAAATGCAATTAAGATTTTTGAATCTTGTACAACCATGCATCCTAAAGATGATGCGGCTTTTTTTGCTTTAGCTTCTGTTTATGAAAAGTTAAATAAAAAACAAGCTGCTATTACTGCGCTTGAGAATGCTTCAAAATTAGATCCAGCCAACAATTATTACCTCGAACAAATGGCTGCATTATTAGAACAAGTTGGTGATTATCCAAAAGCAATTGAAAGTTACAAGAAATTAGCAAAGCTTTCACCCAATAATGCGGAATACTATTTCTCTTTGGGAGATTGTTACATCAAAACAAATCGTTACAAAGAAGCATTTGAAACATTGACAAAAATTGAGCGCATTGTTGGTGTTAGTGCTGCGGTGACGGTTGAGAAGTTTAAGTTGTTGAGAGCGCAAAAACAAGACGATAAAGCGGAGAAGTTATTAGTAGAAGCGTACCAAAAAAATCTTGCTGACCCTACTATTTTAGCCAATCTAATCGATTTCTATTTTGAGAAAAAAAAGACAGAGGAAGCTTTTCAACTCTTGAAACAATTGTCTATTTCTGATCCTGAAAACGGAAATGTGCATTTGACGTTGGCACAATTGTACCTACAGAAAAACGATAAGGTAAATTGCTACAAAGAATTGGTTTTAGTTTTTGATAATTTGGATGTTGAGTTAGATACGAAGACACAATTGGTCATGTATTTTATTGAAAATCAATCTAAATTAGATAATGAGGTAGTTGAGTTGACAAAGAAATTGGTGTCGTTGTATTCCAATGAAGCAAAAACTCACACCTTGCTCGGGGATGTCTACATGAAATTAGGAAAGGAAGAAGAAGCTTTAGTTTGTTTTCAACAAGCAATCCGTTTAGATCCTTCTAAAGCTGGTATTTGGCAACAAGTATTGGTGATGGAGTACCAAAAACAAGATTTTGAGAGTTTATACAAAGACGGCAAAAATGCAATTTCTTATTTTCCTCTTGAAGCAGATTTTTTCTTACTTACAGGAACTGCTGCTAATCAATTGAATTTATACAAAGAAGCGATTGAAGTACTGCAAGTAGGGAAAGAAATTGTGGTTAAAAATCCAGGTTTAAAAGCAGAGTTTTTTGCCTTAATTGGTCAATCTTACTTTAAGTTAAAACAACTGAAGGAAGGACAAGAGTATTTTGAAAAAGCATTGGATTTGAGTCCAAATAATCATCTAAACCTTAATAATTACGCCTATTATTTGGCCAATGAAAAATTAGCATTGGATAAAGCAGAACGTATGATTCTTCAAGTATTGGAACAATTACCAAACGATTATCATTATTTAGATACCTATGGTTGGGTGCTGTTTCAAAAAGGTGAGTATTCTAAATCTTTAGAGTATTTTACCAAAGCCATTGATAAAAATGGAAGTGAACCTTTAATCATTGAACATTTAGGAGATGTCCATGCGAAATTAGGAAAAATAGAGAGTGCCGTATTATTTTGGAAAAAAGCGGTTGAAAAAGGAGGGAAGAATAAGGTGTTAGAACAAAAAATAGAGAAAAAGTTGTATTATGATCCGGTGCACTAATTTTATACTTTCTATTTTTTGTGCGATTTTGTTCGTTGCGTGTGGAACAACAAAGGTGCTGAATAAGGTAAATAGAAAAAAAACGATGGAGCTAACAGCTCGTTTGGACAGTATTTCTAAAAATATTCCAAACACGTTTTATACTAAAATCTCCACAGAGTTCAAAGATACGAACCAGCAACTTTCGTTTAAAACGTCTATTCGTTTGGTAAAGGATAGTGCAATGACTGCGTTGGTGACGTATTTAGGGATACCTGTAGTGAATTCTTTAGTAACAAAAGACACGTTAGCATTTACGCTTAAAAAGGAAAAATGCTATGTAAAAACAGATGTTTCGCTTCTAAGACAAAAATTTGGTGTTGATTTCTCGTTTAGAAATTTAGAGGAAATTATCTACGGCTTACCAATTGATTTTGATGCCAAAGCGAAGTATCACCAATTAATGGATCCCTATTACCACGTATTATCTACACACAAAAAAAGAAAAATCAAGCGTTTAGGTAAAAAAGGAACAGATGATTACGTGATTAAGTATTTCTTTACAGATGATTCTCTAGGAATTAAAAAAATCGAATTATTCAATCCTTCAGATTCTACACAAATTTTTATAGATTATCTAAAGAAAGAAATCAATGGTGGGTTTGTTTTGCCGAAAGAAATAGAAATACGTATCTTAACTGCTAAGAACAATGTATTTATTCGATTGGAATATGATCGGGTAGAGATCAATCAACCACAAGAAATTTATTTTACGATACCTGAAAACTATGAGCACTGCCAGTAAACTTATTTTTATCGTGGGGTGTTTATTGGTGTTTGTTCACCCAGTAAGTGCTCAAAAAAACAGCGAAAAGTTACGCAAGGAACAAGACCGTTTGGAAAAAAGCATTGGTGTTACTAAAAGCTTATTGAAAAAAGCGAAATCGAATACACAAGCTACCCTTAGTGAATTGAAAGTGCTTGAAAATCAGTTGGCATACAGAGAGGAGTTGTTAACCAATTTTGAAAGTCAAATCAGAAGTACAGAACTAAAGATTGATGAAAAATCTCAAAAAATTGAAACGTTGCAGATGCAACTTAAACAATTGGTGGTTCAATACAAAGAATTATTGATGTATGCTTACAAACATCGAAGTAAGGAAGGCAAATGGATGTATATTTTTTCCTCTAAATCTTATTTTGAAGCATTAAAAAGAAAAAAATACTTGGATAAAGTTGC
>CALPOI020000009.1 GCA_943325145.2 Candidatus Planktophila lacus
AGTTTATGTAAATATTGGTGGAACTTGGAATATTGATGTGAAAATTAGAAAACCAATTGCACGCATTTTTAATACAAAAGGGGAAAGTTTTTATTTGGATGAATTAGGTTATAAAATACAACCATCTTATTTGTATACGGCTAGAGTTGTGGTTGTTACAGGTGAAATTAATGATGAGAGAGACGATAAATGCGTCTCAGAAATAATTAACAATCCACATTTGATAAATAACTATCAGATTGACGATATTTACAGGATTTCGTATTATGTTTGTAAGAATCCGTTTTTATTAGCTATGATTGGTCAAATTCATAGAAAGAAGAACGGAGATTTTGTGTTAATTCCAAGAGTAGGGGATCATAAAATAATTTTCGGAAGTGCGTATTCAAATTCGGAAGTTAGAACGAAATTTCGTAAATTAGCAGACTTTTACAGTGATGGTTTGCCTTACGAAGGATGGAGTGCCTATGATTGTATTAACTTAAAGTTTGATAATCAAGTGGTTTGCAGTAAGAAGTAAACATTAATAAGGAGTAAAATTATGAGTCAAGTAATTGTAGGTTTAGATATTGGGACAACCAAAATTGCATGTTTTGTTGGTAGAATCAACGAGCATGGAAAAATTGAGATATTATCTATGGGAAAAAGTGATTCCTTAGGTGTTTCACGCGGGGTTGTTACAAATATTGACAAAACAATTACTTCAATTGTTGCTGCTGTAAAAGAGGCGCAAGAAATGGTTGTTGGTGATTTAATCATTCGTTCTGTGAATGTTGGGATCGCTGGACAACACATTAAAAGTTACCAACATAGAGGGATGTTGACTCGTATCAATATAGACGATGAAATTTCTCAAAAAGACATTGACCGATTAATTGATGATATGTACCGTCTTTCGATGGAGCCAGGAGAGGAAATTATTCATGTTTTACCACAGGAGTTTATTGTGGATAATGAACAGGGAATTAAAGACCCTATTGGAATGTCAGGTGTTCGATTGGAGGCTAATTTCCATACAATTACTGGTCATGTATCTGCAGCACGTAATATAAACAGATGTGTTGAACGAGCAGGTTTAGTGGTGAAAGATACTATTTTAGAGCCATTAGCTTCAGCGGATGCTGTTTTGGCAGACGAGGAAAAAGATGCTGGTGTCGTGTTAGTTGATATTGGTGGTGGTACAACAGATATCGCTATTTTTCATGAAGGAATCATTCGACATACTGCGGTAATACCATTTGGTGGAAACATCATTACTGAAGACATAAAAGAAGGTTGTACCATTTTAAAGAAACAAGCAGAAGAGTTAAAGGTACGTTTTGGATCTGCACTCCAGAGTGAGAGTATGGACAACGAAGTTGTATGTATTCCTGGAATTATGGGGAAAAATCCTAAAGAAATTTCTCTAAAGAATTTAGCTGGAATCATTCAAGCTAGGATGGAAGAAATCATTGAGCAAGTATATTTTGAAATCAAAAATTCTGGTTTCGAGAAAAAATTAATTGCTGGAATTGTTGTTACTGGTGGAGGTGCACAAATGAAGCATTTACCACAATTGTTTGAATACATTACTGGAATGGATACTAGAATTGGTTATCCTACTCAACATTTAGGCAGTGAAAATACGATCGAAAATTTAACAAGTCCAATGTATTCTACAGGTATTGGGTTGGTTTTAAAAGGTTTTCAAGCATTGGATAAACAACAAGCTCAAAATGCTCAAAGCCCACGAGTTGAAAATATTACAACTGAGACTCCTAAAGATACAACTGGAGGAGCTAAGAGAGGTTCTTTCTTTGAAGCTATCATTCAAAGAGGGAAAATGTTTTTAACAGAAGATGATAATTAATAAAAGTTTTAAATAATAAAAATGTCAAACGAAATTACTATGGAATTTGATTTACCTACAAATATTTCTTCAATTATTAAAGTAATTGGTGTTGGTGGTGGTGGAAGTAATGCTGTAAATCATATGTATGATTTAGGTATTAAGGGCGTTGATTTTGTTGTTTGCAATACAGATAAACAAGCTCTAGACGTATCTTCTGTTCCGTTTAAAATTCAGTTAGGAACTTCTTTAACAGAAGGTAATGGTGCAGGAGCTATCCCTGAAATCGGGAAAAATGCAGCTATTGAAAACATTGACGAAATCAGAGAGGTGTTAAGTAAAAACACTAAAATGGTTTTCGTAACTGCTGGTATGGGTGGTGGAACAGGTACTGGTGCAGCACCTGTGATTGCATCTATTGCTCGTGAATTAGGGATACTTACAGTTGGTATTGTAACAGTTCCTTTTGGTTTTGAAGGACGTAAAAGACGTCAACAAGCTGAAGAAGGATTAGAACAAATGCGTCAAAATGTTGATACTTTATTAGTAATCAACAATGAAAAATTAAGAGAATTAACAGGGAATTTAACTATCAGTAACGCTTTTTCTAAAGCAGATGATGTTTTAGCAGTTGCAGCTAAAGGAATTGCTGAATTAATTTCTGTAACTGGTTCAGTTAACGTAGATTTCAATGATGTGAATACCGTGATGAAAGATTCAGGTGTTGCTATCATGGGGTCTGCAGCTGTTGACGGTGAAGATAGAGCTATTCGTTGCGTACAAGAAGCAATGAGTTCTCCTTTATTGAATGATAACAATATCCACGGAGCTAAATACGTATTGTTGAACATCACTTATGGTGATAAAGAAGTAGAAATGAATGAAATCACGGAGATTACTGATTATATTCAAGACGAAGCTGGTTCAACTGCAGATGTAATTTGGGGACATGCTTATGATCCAACTTTAGGCGATAAATTGTGTGTAACTCTAATTGCAACCGGATTTAAAACTTCTCCTATCACGGGTTTTGAGAAGGCTCCTGAAAAGATTGTAAAACCTTTGAATGAGGAGCCATTAAGAGAAATTAACAAACCATTAGAATCACCAACACAAACAACAATTGTTGAAGTTCGTAATGAGTACGATCCTTACTTAAAACCAACTACATCTAATACAACTCAAAATATTGCTCCAACAGCTCCTGTACAGGTTATTGTTGAACCAACAAAGTCCAATGAACCTGTAGTTGAAAAAGCTCCTGTTAATCTTGAGTGGGATTTAACAACTAATCCAAATGTTTTCAATGAAGTTGATGATAATGGTTTGTTTACAGAAACTAAAATGGAGACACCGCAATCTGCTCCTGAAGGCACTACTAAAATAGTACATACAATAGGTTCAGATGAAGTTTATAATGTATCTGTTACAGATAAACAATCTACAAATAAAACTGGTTTAACAGCTGAAGAACACCAAAAGTTATATACTGAACGTTTGGAGCGTCTTCATTTAAATAATCAACGTTTGAAAAGCGCAGATGGTTTGTCTCAATTGGAATCAGAACCTGCTTTCAAACGTAGAAACATAAGTTTAGATTTTAGTAAACCAAGTACAGAAAATTCCAATTCAAGATATGGTGTATCTGGTAATGGAGGGAATTTAAGAAGTAACAATTCATTCTTACACGATAACGTAGATTGATATGACATTTACTGAAAAAATAAATGCGGATATCAAATCTGCAATGTTAGCGAAAGAAAAAGAAAAGTTAGCTGCTCTAAGAGATATTAAGTCTAAATTATTGTTGGAATCAACTTCTGGCAATGGAGAGGTGACTGAAGAAGCTGCTTTAAAAATTATTATGAAGCTTCATAAACAACGTATGGAAACATATACTTTATATATGGAGCAAAATAGAGAGGATTTAGCGAAAGAGGAGCTTGATCAAGCAAAAGTGATTGAAGCTTATTTGCCAAAGATGTTGACAGAAGAAGAAGTGCGTTTAGAAGTTCAAAATACTATTTCAGAATTAGGTGTTACTTCACCGCAAGAGATTGGTAAGGTAATGGGTGTACTTACTAAAAAGTTAGCAGGTAAAGCGGATGGTAAAATTATTTCTGTTTTGGCCAAAGAAGAACTTTCAAAATAATTATAATTTATAATAGTTAAGGGTGTCTAGTTTTAAGGCACCCTTTTTTAGTTTAATCATTCAGCTATTACTTTTTCATAACTTAATTTTTTATTGAATTCAAGTGAGCTGTATATTAAAATCATTTAATTCGTATAAAAATTATGAACATTATTTAATAATTTCTGTTTTAGTATAAAATAGATTTTGAACAGATATTTGTCTTTTGTATTTTTGTAATAACATAAAAAAGTAATATGGTTAACACAACAGAAAAATTAGCTTACAAAGTTAAAGATCTTACTCTAGCTGATTGGGGTAGAAAAGAAATTACATTAGCTGAGGCTGAAATGCCAGGTTTAATGTCATTGAGAACAGAATACGGAGCTACTAAACCACTTGCTGGAGCTCGTATTGCTGGATGTTTACATATGACAATTCAAACTGCTGTACTTATTGAAACGTTAGTTGATTTAGGTGCTGAAGTTTCTTGGTCTTCTTGTAATATTTTTTCAACTCAAGATCATGCTGCTGCTGCTATAGCTGCTGCTGGTATTCCTGTTTTCGCATGGAAAGGAATGAATGAGCAAGAGTTCGATTGGTGTATTGAACAAACATTATTTGCGTTTAAAGACAACCAACCTTTAAATATGATTTTAGATGATGGTGGTGATTTAACTAATATGGTTTTTGACCGTTTCCCTGAATTGGCTTCAACAATCAAAGGTTTATCTGAAGAGACTACTACTGGTGTTCACAGATTACACGAGCGTGTTAAAAATGGAACATTATTAGTTCCTGCAATCAATATCAATGATTCTGTTACTAAATCTAAATTTGATAACAAATATGGATGTAAAGAGTCTTTGGTTGATTCTATCCGTAGAGCTACAGATGTAATGATGGCTGGTAAAGTTGCGATTGTTTGTGGTTATGGTGATGTTGGTAAAGGTTCTGCTGCTTCTTTAAAAGGTGCAGGTGCAAGAGTAATTGTTACTGAAATTGATCCTATTTGTGCGCTTCAAGCTGCAATGGATGGATTTGAAGTTAAGAAGTTAAACAATGTTGTTCATTTAGGTGACATCTTGGTTACTACTACAGGTAATAAAGACATTATTGTTGGAGATCATTTCTTAAAAATGAAAGATAAAGCAATCGTTTGTAATATCGGTCACTTTGATAATGAAATTAATGTTGCTTGGTTAAACGAAAATTATGGTCAAACTAAGGTTGAAATTAAGCCACAAGTTGATATGTACCATGTTGATGGAAAAGATATTATATTATTAGCTGAAGGTAGATTGGTGAACTTAGGTTGTGCAACTGGTCATCCTTCTTTTGTAATGTCAAATTCATTTACGAATCAAACATTAGCTCAACTTGAATTATGGTTGAACTCTGATAAGTATGAAAATCAAGTGTATACTTTACCTAAACATTTAGATGAGAAGGTAGCTCGTTTGCATTTAGCTAAAATTGGTGTTGAATTAGATGAATTAACTCCTGAACAAGCTGCTTACATCGGAGTAACTGTAGAAGGTCCATACAAATCAGATGAATACAGATATTAATCTAGTTTGTTTCAATAAAATTCTATTAAACCGGCCTAGTGCCGGTTTTATTGTGACCATTCTTTTCTTTTTAGAAGTTGGCAGGTAATTCTATTGTCAAAATTTCTTTGGTGATAGGATGTCTGAATTCTATTCTTCCTGCATGTAAATAAAGTCGATCAGATTTTTTTCCATATAAATCATCTCCAACAATTGGAGTGTTTAATCCTAATTGATGCGCAGCATGTACTCTTAATTGATGAGTTCTACCTGTGATGGGATAAAAATATACTTTTGTACATCCATTTTTGCGACTTACTATTTCCCATTCAGTTTTCGCTGATTTCCCGTGCTCGTAACAAACTAATTGCATTGGTCGATTATCTAAGTCAACTCGTAAAGGTAATTCTATTGTTCCGTTAGATTCAGTTATTATTCCGTCTAAAATAGCTTCGTATCTTTTCTTAATTGTTTTTTTCAAAAATTGGTATTGAAGATGTTTATGTACTTCCTTGTTTTTTGCGATAAGCATAAGGCCAGATGTCGACATATCCAAACGATGTACAATGAGTGGTCCTGTTGCGTTTGGATATTTTAGTTTCATTCGACTATACACAGAGTCTTCGATATTTTTCCCAGGTACTGATAAGAATTCTTCTGGTTTATTTATCACTAATAAATCGTCATCTTCATAAACAATTGAGATTTCTTTATTGATTCCTGGATTTGTAAGCATTGGGTTTTCCTCTACATTCAATCCCTTTAACATGTGCCCTAGAATTGGTTCGCATTTACCTCTGCACGCTGGATAAAACTCTTTATGTACCCTAATTTCAGATTTCGGAGATTCCCCCCACCAAAATTCACACAGAGCTATGGGATGAAGCTGTTTTTTAAAAGCATAATGTAATAGTTTTGGGGCAGCGCATTCTCCTGCGCCAGCTGGCGGTTTAAGCTGTGCTGTGCTTTCGAATATAGAACATAAATCTTTAGTGTCTCCTAGAGCATTTAAGAAACTATAGCTATCATGCAATTGTTGTTGTAAAGTTGCAGATTTAGTTTTTCGTTCCTCTTTTAATTTATTGATTTCATTGTTGTAGTAATCTAATTTTTTTTGTAGTTCGAGAAGTTCAATGTTTCTGTTTTGGATATATTTTTTTAAATGATATTGTTCATTGATGCTTTCTTGAGCGAGATTTTGAAGAATATTTTTTATTCCTTCTTCATCTTTTAATAATGTAGATGCTTGTCTTTTATGTGCTCTCTCTTTTTTATTTTGCTTGATATTTAACTTAATTGTAGTTATTGTAGTTATTGTTTCTGATGAGTGATTTAAAATTTTTTCATTTAGTTCTTTTATTTCTGGTTGATTTTCGAGCGTTTTTATCTCATCATTCAATTTGTTTAAAATCAATTCTCCCTTTTTGTAAAATCCATCTTGATTGAGTGTGTCAAATACAGGAGGGACAAAAAAAGGATGGTGATTTTTCCCTGCTAATTTCCCTGAAAATGCTGCTAAATAACCAAGTTGCTTCGCTGAGTTTTTTACTATCAATACTCCAAACATTTTGCCAATAGGCATTCCCGAATTATCAGAGGCTATTCCAAAATTATGTTCCCAGTCCTTTTGATTCGATAGATATATTTGAAGCTCGCTTGCGGCTATTTTACATAAAGGGTGCGGGGTGTAGTAAAAGGGATAATTGAATTGAGTTGGTAATTCTATCTCGTCAATGTTTGTTTTGAATTGAATAAATTTATCTGATTGTTCGGGCATAAGTCCTATTAATTGAAAAATAACGAAAGAAGAATAAAAGAAATTCTTTTAAATAAAAAAAGACCAATTGTTAAATTGGTCTTTTTTTGTGGGAGCGGAGGGAATCGAACCCCCGACACAAGGATTTTCAGTCCTTTGCTCTACCGACTGAGCTACGCTCCCGCCTTACTTGAATACAAAGATATAAATTAAATTTAATTTAAATCTTTTTTTTATAAGTTTTTTTAAAAAATCAAGGTATTTTTGTTAATTGTATTCCTAAATATTTTATTAATTATTTGATTTTTAGGATTTTATTTTGAAAACAATGAATCGTTGCTAACAATGAATCAAACTACTTTAGTCGTTGACGCAGGTAATACAAGTATTAAATTAGGGATATTTCACAATCGGCACTTGCATGAAGTTGTTCGGTTTTCACTCGATCAATTGGGTGAAATGAAAACATTTTTAATGGAACATCGCTTTAGTGCTACAGTGTTTAGTTCCGTCTTATCTGAAAAAAACACAAAATGGATTGCTCAGTTATTAGAACATCCTGTAAGATTTTCTTCTTTAATGGACTTGCCCTTTGAACATACTTATGAATCAATGGAAACATTGGGAGCAGATCGTCTTGCAAACGTTGTAGCTGCTCATGCAATGGTGAAAGGACCTTCTCTTATTATTGATATTGGTACGTGTATAAAGTTTGATGTTATTTCAGCAGAAGGAATTTATCTTGGAGGTTCAATCTCTCCAGGCATTCATCTTCGTTATAAAGCACTAAATGCTTTTACTGGTAATTTACCTCTATTGGACACAACCTCAACAGCTTTTATGCTTGGTAATTCAACAAGTTCGTGTATGGAAGCAGGGGTGATGCAAGGAATTCAAGGTGAATTAAACTATTTTGTTTCTTATTATCAATTAAAATATAGTGGGTTAACAATTTTTGTAACCGGTGGTGATGCTCATTACTTTGATTTTCAATCAAAAAACAACACCTTTGTAGAGCCCAATTTAACCTTATACGGATTGTTTTATTCAATACACAAAAATAAATGAGAAAATTAATAGTAGTATTTATCTTAATTAGCAGTGTAGTTCATTCGCAATCTTATACTTTCAATCCATATAGTTCAAGGGGAATTGGTGAGTTAGATCCAAGTTTTCAAGGTGCTTTTGGTGGATTAGGACATGTGACTAGTGTTTTTTCGGATTCTACTCAATTAAATTTTTACAATTCATCGTCTTATTCTTTTTTAGGAAAGGGTCAACCTATTTTTTCTATTGGGCTTACTGCTAGGTCGGTACAATTACAGGAAGGGAGTGTTAATTCTTCAAAAACTCTTCTTGGCATTAATAATTTTTCATTGGGTATGTCCTTTGGTAAGCGTTTTGGGTTTGCTTTTGGAATTCGACCATATTCTTCAACTGGATACGACTCTAAGTGGTATGCTTCTGAAAATAACACAAAAGATACCGTTTATTATACTGCTTCTGGGAACGGTTCTGTGAATCAAAGTTTTATTGGTGCTTCTGCTTTTTTAATCAATCAAAATGGGCATACTTTATCGATAGGTGGTCAATTCAACTATTTGTTTGGACAACTTTTCAATAAACGTTCCAATACATTGAATGATGCCTTCAATGGCGGACTTTTACTTAACTCTTTAAAAATTAATGGTGTAAATTTTGATGCTGGTATTACTTACAAGTATGAAATATCCAAAAAACACTTAGTAACTTTAGCTTCCAACTATACTTTTTCAACTAATTTAAAGTATGAGAGAAGTGAAGTTACCGCAATTTCTACAGATGTAACAGACCAATTGCAGTACGATACATTGACAAGTGATTTAACTTTAGGGAATTTAAAGAACCCAAGTGTTTTTACTGCAGGATTCAAATATGATTTTTTTAATTTTAATAACGCAAATACGACAAGCAATCGGGTGTATCATTTGCAATTATTAGGCGATGTAAAAATTACACACTGGAGTTCAACTGTAACTAGTTTTTCATCAAGCGGTTTGAATGCTGCTAATGTGGTTAGTTTTCATGCAGGCGCTCAGTTTACTCCACATTATGATGTACTTGATCGTTCCAAAACAGTTTCTTTTATCAGCAAGTTTAAATACCGAGTTGGAGGGTTCTATTCATCAACTCCATGGGTGAGTACTACTTCGAATGTTTATGCAAATTATGCGGTGACTTTAGGTTTAGGTATTCCTATATTGGCTCAGCGTTCTCTTTCTTCATTGAATATTAGTTATGTATTAGGGACTCGTACCAATAATTCTTCGAATGAGTTGGTTGAACGCTATGGTGCATTTCAAGTTGGTGTTGTTATTTGTCCTTCTTTTTATGATCGTTGGTTTAAAAAAGGTAAAATCGATTAAGACGATGTTTAAGTTGGGTTTATTGTATGGAATTCTTGGTTTGTTTTTGCTGACAGTAATAGGGTGTGAAAATGATTTAGAAACCATTCGAAAAATAACATTTAAACCAAATGATCCCAGCGAAAGAACGCGCGATTTAGAATTAGTATATACTGATAGTGGATACGCACAAATTCAATTACGTGCTACTCTTGCTGAGACATTTTACACTCCAGAAAAAATCACAAAATTTAAAGAAGGAATAATTGTTGATTTTTTTACCAAAAAAGGCATTGTTAGTTCAACACTTTCAGCTAATTATGGCGAATTGTTAAAAGACAATCAAACAGTAGTTAGAGATTCTGTTAAATTATGTAACATTGATCAACAACAATGTTTATATACGGAAGAACTGCATTGGAACCAGGAAACCCAAGCTATGTATACGGATAAATTAGTTCGAGTAGTAGCCAAGGACGGGGTGTTTTATGGAGATGGCATATCAACTACACAAGATTTTAAAAAATATGAATTTATACGACCGAGAGGTACAATTAATTTAAAATAATATGGAAACATACAATAAGATAATGCTCTATTTTTGGTTAGCAGCTTCAATTTTGACCACAATAATTGTTACAATTATGGGTTTTGTAGAAGGATTTGATCGCTGGTCATTGTATTATGTATTTGCAGGAATGTCAGCATTAATGTATTTGTTTAAACGTTGGATGATGAAACGTATGCAAAGACATATCGAGTATTTAGAACAACAAAAAGAATCTAGATAATTTATTACATGCTCTCTAATACAATTGAGATTTTTACTGATGGGGCAGCTAAGGGGAATCCAGGAAATGGTGGTTACGGTATTGTGATGCGTTTTCAAGGAAAAACAAAAGAATTTTCAGCTGGTTACCGTTTAACAACAAATAATCGCATGGAGTTGTTAGCCGTAATTGTAGCTCTGGAACAGTTAAAAACAAATCAATATCCTGTTAAAGTTGTTTCGGATTCTAAATATGTAATTGATGCCATTAATTTAAAATGGGTTTACGGATGGAAGTTGAAGGGATTCAAAGGCAAAAAGAATTCAGATTTATGGATGCGTTTCTTGAAAGTTTCAGAGGGTTTAAATATCGAATATGTTTGGGTAAGGGGGCATAATGGACATCCCGAAAATGAACGTTGTGATGAATTAGCGGTAAGCGCTGCTTTAGCCTCAGAGTTGTTAATCGATACTTTTTATGAAGAAGTAGAAAACGATTCTTCTTCCTTATTTTGATCTAAAAGCGATAGATGCTTTGATAAAAGTATAAATTAATGGATGAGGAATTTCCCGAGTGGATGTAATTTGTGGACAAAAACCACACACTACAAAAAAGTGTTTTTCTACAAGGCTAAATATTTCAATTTCTTCAAATCCATTGTAGGCTTCTACATGAATTACTTCGTCAACTAAATGATTTACTAATTTCGGATAAAGACTATATCGAGTAGAAGTTAATTCCTTGTTGTAATGGTTTT
This sequence comes from Candidatus Planktophila lacus, assembly GCA_943325145.2. GTDB lineage: Bacteria > Bacteroidota > Bacteroidia > Flavobacteriales_D > Crocinitomicaceae > CANHVK01. The sequence goes on from CALPOI020000009.1 coordinate 11,177, forward strand.
CGTACAATTCAATTAACGCCTTTGAATGAGGAACTATTTCTACTTCATCGAATTGCATTCCAGATACCAAATTATCTGAAATTAATTTTTCTCCATTTGGATTTAAATTGTGTTTATTAATCAGCACTTCTATTAAATGCTGAAACCCTTCACCAGTAATGAATACAGGTAGTTTTTGTTGTAATAGGTATTCAATTATTCCATTGAGAAAAAACGGGTTTTTGAATGGACCATGGCAAATCCAAATTCCATCGTAATCTCTTAGTTGAGTAGCATTTAATTGTGATGCTTCCTGAAGCCGAATCCAATAGTAATTGATTTCAATTTCTAAAAAATGTGAAGCATGATCAATTGCTAAATTAACCGCATGATGCGTATTGAAAGTGAAATTATAATCACCAATAATTGCGATTTTTATGCTAGAAATTTCAGCAGGAACCATATGAAATTATTTAGTTCGGCTGAACCACCCTTTGAATTGTGCATCTTTAATTTCAAGTGAATCTGTTGTAACAGTTCCATTGACAGTAGCAGTCCGATACACCCAACAGCTAAATAAAGCAGAAAATTTACAATAATCGTTGATAGGGTCTGATTCAACAGAGGTTCCCGTAAAAAGTATTGATTGTGTATTTTTACTAGATGGATCAGAAACCCATTGTTGATTTAACTCATCTGTATACCTGATTTCAAAACCGTTTGCAGCTTCTTTTGAGTAGGAAAAGTTAATATTGTCCAACATGTAAGTAGAGAAGGTGCTTAGATTTGGCTCATTGCCTTGAGATTTTTCAAATTTTAAACTACCAATACCCATTCTGATAGAACCTGCAGAAGTGATTGACTTGATATCTGCATAGTATTTTCTTTCTCCAGGTTTTCCAGGTAAATCGTTATAGCCGATATCTGGAATACATGTATAACCGTTCACATTTTGTATAAAATTGACTTCTCGACTTCCAATAAATCCTTTAAAATTACACGACAATTCTACTTTGTCGTCTGGTGGTGGAATGATTTCGGCTTTATTACAGCTAATTAAAATTAAGCATAGAGCAAAAAAGGACAAGAAATAATTTTTATACATAAACCTACAATAAGAGTTAACTAACTTGATTACAGTTTTTTATTTAATAACGCTTCACGATATTAGCTGTAATTGTTCAAATGTATAAAAAAAATGTTAATAAGTTTTAATTAACGCTTCTATTTTTTAAGCTCTAATTTGACGAATGGATGCATCAAAATCAAAATCATCGATGATTATTTTTTCCATTGCATAGTCATTTCTACGAAAAGTATATAATTTTTTTTCTTCATCGAGTTGTTGAATTTGGAATAAATCACTGAATGAAAAGTTATCGGTAACTTCTTGAATTCTTCCAATTAATCGATTTAATTCAGTGAAATTTAGAAGAAGTTCAGTGTTGAATAGTTGAGTACCTTGAGTAATTTCGCAAACTACACTTACTTCGTTTATATCAGATTGAAATTCGATTTTTTCTACTGCTATTTTATCAAATAATTTTCTCATGGCTTTTAATTTTCAACAAAGCTACAACCAGTAGTACGTAATAATTTTACGTTCTTCTATACGTAATTCAATTTTTTTTCAAGAAACAATTCATTTTTTTGTTTTAAGTTTGTTTTAAATCGAGGTTATTGCCTCATCAATCCTAAAGTGTATGAAATACGATGCAATAAGTAAAGAATTGTTTATCAAAAACAGAACAAAGTTTACAATTCAGATGAAACCTAACACGTTAGCAGTGTTTAATTCAAATGATATTTTTCCGATTAGTGCAGATAGTACTATGCCTTTTCAACAACATAGAGATATATTTTATTTATCCGGTGTAGACCAAGAGGAATCAATTTTGGTATTATTCCCAAATGCTCAAAATGAAAATCATCGCGAGATTTTATTTTTAAAAGAAACGAATGAAACCATCGCAGTTTGGGAGGGAGAAAAACTCACAAAGTCAAGTGCATTTGAAGTGAGTGGAATCAAAACTGTTTACTGGTTGCAACAATTTGATACTATTTTCAATCAACTCATGTCTGAAGCCGATGGGATTTATTATAATTTGAACGAACATTTACGTGCCGATACACAAGTTGAAACACGAGAAGATCGGTTCATCAAACAATGTAAATCGAAATATCCAGCACATGCTGTATTTAAGAGTGCCCCTCTTTTACATAAAATTCGTTCTGTGAAGGAACAAGAAGAACTTCAATTGATGCAAACTGCTTGTAACATTACAAAAAAAGGTGTAGATCGTTTATTGAAGTTTATTAAACCGGGTGTTTGGGAATATGAAATTGAAGCGGAGTTAGCACATGAATTTTTATGGAATAGGTCCAAAGGATTTGCTTATACTCCAATAATCGCATCCGGAAAAAATGCGTGTGTATTGCATTATATAGAAAACAATAACCGTTGTTTGGATGGGGATTTAATTTTGTTGGACGTGGGTGCTGAGTATGCTAATTACGCTTCGGATTTAACAAGATGTTTGCCAGTAAATGGAAAGTTTACTGATCGCCAAAAAGCAGTTTATAATGCGGTCTTACATGTTAAAAATGAAGCTCAAAAATTATTGGTTCCAGGCACACTAATTCCTGAATACCACCAAGAAGTTGGACGTATCATGGAAAATGAATTGGTGAAACTTAAATTAATTGATCAAACTGATATTAAAAACCAAGATCCTAATTGGCCAGCTTATAAAAAATACTTTATGCATGGTACATCTCATTTTTTAGGGCTAGATACGCATGATGTGGGTTTGTTCCATCAACCTATTCAAGCAGGAATGGTGTTTACTTGTGAGCCTGGAATTTATATACCTGAGGAAGGATTGGGTATTCGTTTGGAAGATGATTTAGTTGTTCAAGACAATGGTGTTCCATTTAATTTAATGCAATCTATTCCGATCGAAATTGATGAAATTGAAACATTAATGAATGCATAATTTAAAAATCAAAATAGAAGGGGAGGGATTTCCCCTTTTGTTTTTACACGGTTTTTTAGAAGATTCAAGAATGTGGAATTATTTATCCACTTTTCATTTAAACTATAAAAGAATCTTTATTGATTTGCCGGGTCATGGAGGTTCTTCTGTACCAATAGATCCCCCATCAATTGCTCAAATGGTGGAGGTCATCACGGAAAAATTAAAAGAATTAGGAGTAGAGAAGTTTCATGTGATTGGACACTCTATGGGCGGTTATGTTGCATTGGAACTTGCAACAATGGGCCATGTTGAAAAATTAGTATTGTTAAATTCTAATTTTTGGGAGGATTCCGTTCAGAAGAAAAAAGATAGGGACCGAGTTGTAAACATCGTTCAAAAGTCAAAGGATTTATTTATTCAGGAGGGAATCAAAGGATTGTTTGCATCTCCAACAAACTATGAAAATGAAATAAATACTTTAATTAATTGGGCAAAAGAAATTTCAATTGAGGGGATTGTTTATGCAACGCAGGCAATGAAAAACCGAAGAAATCAATTAAAAGTATGTGTTGAGTTGGGTGCTAAATTATTGGTGATACAAGGCGAAAAAGACCAATCTACTCCATTACAAATGATGAGTGAACTGTTGCCAAAAGAAAACCAATTATTTGTAATCTCTGGTATTGGTCACATGAGTTATATAGAGTCTCCAGAATTAGTATTACAAAAGTTAGAGTCTTTTTTAGCTGAGTAGTGTACTAATTTCTTATTCAGTTTCGCTATCTATGATTTGTTGAAATTCTTTAATTTTGAGTGCAATTTCGCTCAACAAGGCTTTCTTTTTCTCATCATCTAGGGCGATGTCTGTTGTAGTTAATAGAAGGTGAGATTCAAAAACAGATTTTTCCTCAAATGGTCCGATTAAATTTTCAATAATGGTTAAGCATTCTAGTGTTTCCATAAAATCACCATTAAGAGCAATTTCAACAAATTTTGGAAGGTAGTCACTAAAGTTAAGTGGACTATTCCATATTGCATTTAAGATTAATTGGCGGTAAGGTAAAAAATCAGAATCATTCAACACTTCTATAAATACTTCAATCGAATTGGGAGTTTTGATGATGGCTAAAAAATCAAGCAAAAGCATGTTTTTTTCAGAATGACCTTCTAAAGTTAGTTCTTTTATAATGGCAGGAATAATAGAAGGGTCTCCATTAATTTCAAGTGCTTCCAAAGCTGCTTTTACTTTTGTTAATGAGTCAGACTGAATGTCATTAAGTAAAGACTGTATTTTTTGAGCTTTGCGATTGATTTTCTTTTCTTCCATATTGATAAATTATGTTGCACAAAATTACGAATAGTTTTCCAACCATATTTTACAGAGAAAAATAAAAGCAAGTCATAAGCCGGGTTCTGTGTTTCCTAAAAGGAATAGCTATCATTTATCTAGGCATACAATCACTCGTGTGCTCCATCGACCTACCCTCCGAGTTTAGCGAGCAACCATTCTGTTTGTTTACACAAACAACCCCGGTTTACATGGTCTTTCAGTCCGTAAGGTTTACCTTGCTGCAAGTTGTCACCAACTGCACGGTGAGCTCTTACCTCACCTTTTCACCTTTTCCAAAATTTCTTTTGGTAGTTTTCCTTTCTGCGGCACTTTCTGTATTGTTTTTACAACAATCCTTCCTGTTAGGAAGTACGGTGCTCTTTACTGCCCGGACTTTCCTCCTAATTCAATGAATCAGGCGATAGCTTGACTTGCTTTGTTCAAATGTACGTTAATATTTACTAATACCACTTAGAGATACTCTTATTTTCATTTTCGAAATGCAGAACTTTTTGAGTTGAATGATCGACATTAATGATCAATTCTTAATTTTGTTGTATCACAGTATTGAATGATTATTAAAATTATAGCATCATGAAATTACATTTATTGCGTCATTGTAAAACAGAAACAATGACTCCTACTGGAAAAGATTTTGATCGAAAGTTGTTACCAAAAGGGGTAGCGCAATCAAAATTATTGGCTGAGTTTTTCAATGCACAATCATTGGAAGATTGTGTGTATTATTCTTCAAGTAGCACACGCACGAGAGAAACAGTTACACGTACTTTTTCTAAAGCAATTCAGAAAGAAGTAAACTATAAAGATGAATTGTATCTTGCTTCAGCAAAGGATTTGGTCCAATTTGTTAGTTCGTTGGCAACTACTTCGGATGTTTTTATCATCGGTCACAATGAGGGATTGTCTGATTTGGTTCATTACCTAACTGAAGAGCCGATCGAATTGCAAACTGGAGATTACATTTCCATTCAATTTGATGTTGAAAATTCAGCACTGATTTCTGCAGGAGGAGGAATTAAAGCTGAATATTTTCACCCAACACCAACTGATTATTAAAGACAGTCGCAAAAACCTCAACTCATTAAAATGGCACCTCTATTTTTTAGGTGCCATTTTTGTTCCATTGAAAATCTGTTCAATTACTATCAAATTAATTGAAACATGCGTGAATGATTTGTTTTGAATTATTTTGCTGTTCTCAGTACTTTAGCCATACAGTTCCCATACACTATCCATACTTAAGCTATGTAGTAACGATAAATAATATTTGATCGATTTTATTGGTTTTTAATTGTACTACGAATTCAAAAATAAAGCTCCCATTTTTTGTTGATTCGTATCTTCATTTAAGAATTTCTTTTATTTATTCTCATTTTCAAAGTAAAGTACCTTTTTCATTTTAAGGAATTGTTACCAGTTAACATTGGTTTAATATTTAAAGAGAGAATCCAATTGAATTCATTTTTGTAAAAGCTTATAAATTAATTTATATACCTGAAAGTTAAGCTTTTATTTTTTATTTTGATTAATGATTAATTGCTAAATGCTTAAATTGAATTTAATCTAGTTTCTTTAAATCTGTCTCAAATTTGTACCGAACAATTAATTAAAAATTGAACAGTATGAAAAAAGTTTACAAGTCGGTATTGTTTGTCTTGATGGCAAATGCCGCAATGGCTCAAAGTCAGTATTTTACACCAACTAAGTACCGTGGTGCATTTGCTCCTGCTCCAACTGCACAATGGACTAATGGATGGACTAACTGGGATCCACAAAATACAGATTACAATCCAACTAGTAAAGAAGTAGTTACAATTACTGGAAACATTACAGCTAACACAACTTGGACTTCTTCAAAAATATATAAGTTGGTAGGTACGGTGTATGTAAAAAACAATGCTACTCTTAAAATTGGTGCAGGAACTGTAATTATGGGTGATGCAGCAGGGGCTTGTTTAGTGATTACACGTGGTGCTAAAATTTACGCAAACGGAACAAGTACTTCTCCAATTGTATTTACTTCTGATAAAGCTCCAGGTTTAAGGAATGCTGGAGACTGGGGAGGATTAGTATTATTAGGAAAAGCGACAAACAACAGATCTGGTGGTGTAGGTAACATCGAAGGATTGACTGTGAGTGATGATTCTCAATATGGAGGAAGTGATGATGCAGATAATTCAGGATCGTTGAAATTTGTACGTATTGAGTATTCTGGTTTTCCATTACAAACGAATCAAGAAATCAATGGTTTGACAATGGGTTCAGTTGGTTCAGCTACTGTGATAGAGAATATCCAAGTTTCTTACAACCAAGATGATTCATTTGAGTGGTTTGGTGGAACAGTGAATGCTAAAAATTTAGTTTCATACAGATGTTTGGATGATGATTTTGATACAGATAATGGATACAGAGGAAATATTCAATTTGGATTGGCTTTAAGAGATCCTAATTTAGCTGACGTTTCTGGTTCTTCTTCATTTGAGTCTGACAATGATAGTGGAGGTACTGACGCAAATCCAAGAACGGCGCCTATTTTTTCTAATATGACAGTGATCGGGCCATTGAGAGGAGACGTTGCTGCTTCTGTAAATTCTAATCACAAAAGAAATGCACGTTTAAGAAGAAATACAAGTTTAAAAGTATTAAATTCTGTATTGATGGATGCTAAAACAGCTATTTTCATTGACGGTTCAAAAGCTGAGTCTAACTTACAATCAGGTGCTATTGTTGTTGCTGGTAACGTAATTGCTGGTTACCCAACAAATAAATTGTCTGATGTTGCAACTAACAGAGCTGCTGTATTGACTTCATTAGGAAATGCAAATGATACTCTTCCTGCTTCTACAGCTGGAATTTTAACAACTCCTTACAACTTTACAGCTCCTGATTATAGACCTGCAACTGGTTCTATTGCTTTAACAGGATCTCAATTTACACATAGCGCAATTTCTTCAGTTGTAAAAACGTTGCCAGCAACAGCATTAAAAGCTGCTTTGAGAGGTACTACAATTGCAGCATTGAACACTCCAGTATTTGTAGACGCAGTTTCTGGTGCAAATGGTTACCGTTTCAAAATCACTGACGTGAATACTTCTGCTGAAGAGATTTATGATGCTATTTCATCTTATTTCTACTTCTATAAATTAACTTCAAACAAGAAGTTCGGAACGACTTATTCAGTTCAAGTTGCTCCTATTTATGGTGCAATTGTGCAAAACTACGGTACAGCTTACAATGTAACTACTCCATCTGCTAACACTACTATTAAGTCTGCTGTATGTGAGTCTACATTGAATAAATTTGACGATTTAGTATCTGCTGATAGAGTATATGGTGCAACTAATTACCGTTTCTTTGTAGAAAATGTATCTGGTTTGAAGGACTCTGTTGAATTAGCTTCTTACTACTTCAAGTTCGGTTCTTTTTTCTTGAAAAATCCTGCTTTGGCTAAATATGGTGAAACTTATAACGTAAGTGTTAAAGTTAAAGCGGATGGTGTTTGGACGACTGAAAGTGCTGCATGTCCTGTAACTGTTGCTGCTTTGCCAACTGCTGGTTTCTTAAATGCTGGAGCAACATTGACTACTGCTTCTCAAGCGGTTCAAATTGAAAAAGTTTATGGAGCAACTGCTTACAAAGTTTTCTTGTACAATACTTCTGATGAACAAATTGGTGAGGTAACACGTTTGTCTAACTGGACTGTTTTTGATCATTTCACTGCTGCAAAAGGAGCAGGTAAAAATGGAACATACAAAATGGCTGTTCAATACCAATTTAATGGTGAATGGAGTGCATTGAGTGCAAAAGCAACTTTTGTTAAAAACTATGCATCATTCATTACTGAAAACACAACTACTACAGTTGCTTTCCCTAACCCATTCAACACAACGTTTGCTATTGGATTAGACAGAGAAAGTAATGAAGCAGTTCAAGTTGCAATTACAGACCTAACTGGAAAAGTTGTTGAATCAACTACAGTTGAAGCTGCAAATGTTTCAAGAATTGCTTTAGGAGAAGAGTTAACTCCTGGTATTTATACAGTTACTGTGAAGCAAGGTG
>CALPOI020000010.1 GCA_943325145.2 Candidatus Planktophila lacus
AGCGGGTATTTTGTTTGTTGCGTTTGCTCCATATCCAAGGTGAGATGGTATAAATAAACTTCCTTTTTCGCCAACTCTAAATTTTGTAAGTCCCTCTGACCACCCTTTAATGGTGGTCGTTAAATTGATTGCAGAACCATTTAAATTTTGATCAAAAATGGAGTCATTCGGAAGGTAACCTTTGTATCTTACAATTAATGAGGAGTTTGGAGAAACTAGTTTCCCTTTTGGAAGTGTATCTTTTTCAATAGAATAATATAAGCCACTTGATGTTTTTATAGCTGTAATATTTTTTTTGAGAAGGTAGCTTTGTATGATAGCATCATCGGTTTCTTTTTGAGTGGAATCCATTTTTTGACAACCTGATTGTATAAATGATAACATAAAGATGAAAACTACTAAGAGTATTTTTGAGGTGATTAAATTTAATTTTAGCAGGTTATAAATTGAAACTGAATACATTCTTTGTGAGTTTTTTTACTGATTATTTTGAAACAAAAATACATTAAAATTTAGCTGTATTTATTCATTGTTTGACTAAATCATTATCTTAATGGAGAAATATATCATCTAAAATGATTTTATATTAAAAGGTTTAATTTTTATTTTGTTGATAATGAGGTTTTTGTTGTTGCTTGCTATTTTTTTTCTTGGAGTAATTGTGCATGCTCAACAAGTGTTAAGTTGGAAACTTTTCTTACCTGGCAAAAAAGTATGGATAGAAGTAGGTACTCATGGTTCGGTACAAGAACAATTAATCAATCAAAAAATATTACCAGATCCCTTTTACGGTAAAAATGAATTATTATTTAACTGGATAGAAAATCATCAATGGGTATATAAATCGGAATTTACAATCAGTGAATCTCAGCTAAATCAATCGTCTATTCGATGGTGTGCTCCTTCAGTTGATACATATGCTTCTGTTTACATCAATAATCAGTTAATTCTCAAAACTTCGAGTGCATTTTTACCCTATGAAGTTGAATTAAAAAACTACGTAAATCTAGGAATCAACTCAATTCGGGTTGTTTTTACTCCACCTGTAATGTACCATGATAAAATTGAACCTAAACAGTTTTTGTATCCAGCCCCGAATGATAATGGTCGAAAAATGGTAGCTCCATTGACACGAAAACCTCAATATCAATTTGGTTGGGATTGGGCTTTGAGAATGAATACACTTGGTTTTTTGAAGCCTGTTACAATTGAGTTTGGTTCGGATAAACATCTTAAAATCGCGAAAATTGAAACGGTATTCTTGAACGATACTTCTGCAATTATTGAATTATCAGGGAAATTTCCAAATTCAATTAAAGATAGTTCAATCTTCGCGCTGCATTCTAACATATTTGGTATGCGTCAAGTAATAGTTCTAAATGGCTGGTTTAAACTTAAAGTATCAATCTCTAACCCTAAATTGTGGTGGCCAAAAGGATTTGGTGCTCCTTATTTATATGAAGATGAGTGGGTAATAAAGGATAACTCCAATAATTTATATCCACCCGAAAAAGTTGTTTTTGGAATTCGTAAGGTGGAATTAATACAAGAAAAAGATGCAGTAGGTACTTCTTTTTATTTTAAAATCAATGGTGAAAAAGTGTTTTGTAAAGGAGCAAATTATATTCCAGAAGATGTTTTCCCAGGGAAAATAAAAAAGGAAAATACACTAGCTTTATTGGATGCAATGGATAGTTCCAATTTTAATTGCGTAAGAGTATGGGGAGGAGGAGATTATCCAACGTCTTTTTTTTATGAAGAATGTGATCGTCGGGGAATTATGGTGTGGCAGGATTTGATGTTTGCCTGTGCGATGTATCCCGCAAATAAAGATTTTTTAGATTTAGTTGGAAAAGAGATGGATGAACATTTGCCTAGAATTTCATCGCATCCATCGGTAATTTTGATTAATGGAAACAATGAGGTAGATGTTGCATGGAAATACTGGGGGTTTCAAAAGAAATATGCGATTTCTAACAAAAGACAAAAAGAAATTGAAAAGGCGTATGATTTGCTGTTTAAGAATTTTATTGCTAAAAAAGTGGAGGATTATTGTTGGTTACCCTATACACCAACATCTCCATTGGGACATTGGATAAATAAAGAAGATTTCCCACATGGAACTCAACATTACTGGGGAGTTTGGCATGGCTCAGATCCGATTGAAGATTTCTCTAGGAAATTTGGGCGGTTTAATGCGGAATATGGATTTCAATCTTTTCCAGAAAGAAAAACATTACTAACATTTAGCGATTCAACGCAATGGAATCTTTCCAATCCAATTATGCAACATCATCAAAAGAGTTATGTTGGCAATGGTATGATCAAAAAACATTCAGATCGCTTATTTGGTGTTGCGAGTAATTTTGAAGAGTTTGTTTATTTCTCTCAATTAACACAAGCTAAAGGAGTTGGTATGGCCATCTCAAGTCATCGATTGAATGCACCAATTTGTATGGGAACAATTTATTGGCAATTGAACGATTGTTGGCCAGGACCCACTTGGTCGAGTATTGATTTTTTTGGAAATTGGAAGGCGTTACACTATAAATTAAAGTATTTGTATAAAAGTGTAACAGTTTTGGAATATATTGAAGAATTAAATCGTGAAAAGTATGTGTTAACCTCTGATCTTCCTCTTGAAATAATTGTAAATTATAAGGTTAGGGTTATTTCCGAAGAGGGAACAGAATTACTCTTAAAATCGGATTCTGTTAAGTTAAATCAGTTTGATAAGTTGGAGTTGTTAAATGATAGTGAATTGTTGAAGATTCAGTTAACCAACGTTATTATTGAATGTGAATGGACTGACGAACATCAAAAGTGGGCAAAACAAAGATTTTATCATCAGGGCAAAATAAGCAACAAAACCAATGTGGATGTTAATCAAGTAAAATGGGAAATTGTTGCATTGGATTCAATTCGACAGACAGGTGTAATTGAAATTTCAACTGTATATTTATTGAAGGATTGCTGGTTGACTTCTGATATTCAAGGAGTACATTTTGATACAAATTTTGAAAATATTCTTCCAGGTGTTAATCGAATAAACTTTGTTTTTCATGATCAAGTACCGACAAAAAAATCAATAAAGTTGATTTGGAGGTGAGATTTAATTTATTGAATATTTTTAATTACTTCTCTTAATTCGTTTAATATTAAAGCGGTAGCTCCCCAAATGATTTTGTTTTCAAGATCGAAATAAGGTATGTCTTTTAGAAGATTTCCATCGGATATTTGAATACTCGTTTGTTTAATTACTGATTCAGAAAGCAGCTCTTTAATTTTTATCTCAACAATTTCAGCTACTTCGAAATTATCCGCTTTGTAGACAGGTGTGGTTGGAAAATAGAAAACGTAAGGCGCGACTTTAAAATTGCTTACTGGAATATATACGGTAGTTAGATTTCCTACTAAATGTTCTTGCAGTAATTCTATTCCAATTTCTTCATAGGTTTCACGAATTGAAGTGATTAATAAATCAGTGTCTTCTTGTTCTTGTTTACCGCCAGGAAAGCTAATTTGACCGCTATGAGTACCTTCATAATTAGGTCGTTGTATTAATGTGCAATGTAGTTCATTACTTTTTTCAAAAAGAATTACAGCAACAGCAGACTCTCTAACATTATTCGCTTTTTTTAACGCCTCACTTGACCGACCTCTTCCTGATGGAGAAAGTGGAAGATGGGCAATTTCTCCTGGTAAATGATGTTCCAAATGATAGGAGAGTTGTTGAGCAAAATTAGACATAAGAAAGTTTTATTTAAGATTGAATCATAAAATACAAATCTATCGATTATGAATAGGAAATAAATAGATGTTATCACACGACTAAAAGTAATCAATTCAGTACAAATTTAAAAATATACGTACATTTGCACCACTTTAACCTTATAAACGACATAGCATGCAACTGTGGAACACATTAAGTAAAGAGGAATTGGTAAAACAATTGAATGAGAGTGGATTACAATTCATTACAGTATCTTTTTACCAATATGCTCAAATTAAAAATACAACTGTATTTAGAGATCATCTTTTTTTACAATGGTCTAGATTGAACATTGTAGGAAGAACCTATGTGGCAAAAGAGGGTATCAATGCACAAATTTCAGTTCCTGTGCCTCATTTTGAGCAATTTAGAAATGAATTGTATCAAATTAGTTTTTTAGACGGAATTCGTTTGAATATCGCTGTAGAAGATGGAGGAGTGAAACATCCTTTTTTGAAATTAAAAATTAAAGTTCGTGATAAAATTCTCGCGGATGGGTTGAATGATGAAACGTTTGATGTAAGAAACAAAGGGATACATTTATCTGCTGAAGAATTTAACAAACTAACGGATGACCCCAATACGATTTTGATTGATTTTAGAAATCATTACGAAAGTGAAGTCGGATATTTTCAAGGTGCAATTACACCAGACGTTGATACGTTTAGAGAATCTTTGCCGATTATTGAAGAGGAATATTTAAAAGGGAACGAAGACAAAAATATTGTGATGTATTGTACAGGTGGAATTCGATGTGAAAAAGCTTCCGCTTGGTACAAACACAGGGGATTTAAGAATGTACATCAATTAGAGGGTGGTATTATCAAATACGCCAATGAATGTAAAGAGAAAGGGATTGAAAATAAGTTTATTGGTAAAAATTTTGTTTTTGATGAGCGAAGAGGTGAACGCATTTCTGAGGATATTGTAGCAAATTGTCACCAATGTGGTGAACCATGTGATGTTCACACAAATTGTGTAAACGATGGATGTCATTTATTATTTATTCAATGTGATCAATGTAAAGCAACTTTTGATAATTGTTGTTCCGCTGAATGTCAAGAAGTAATTCACCTTCCTGAAGAAGAACAGAAGGCACTTCGAAAAGGCTCAATGATTAGTAATAAAATATTTAAAAAAGGTAGGTCTGAAAAATTGCAATTTAAAAAGAATGCAATTAAACCAGACTCTACTTTTCATGTAGAACGTAAATAGAACAAGGTGATTTTAGGTATCGATTGGAATGTAACCTCTGAATTAATAGAAGGACAACCTACTCCAAATAAGTATGGGTTATTATTTGTTAGCGGATTAATTATTAGTTTTTTTATAATGAAACGTATTTTTAAACGCGAACAGATAGATGAGAAAATTTTAGATAAGCTATTGATGTATGTAGTCATTGCAACGATTGTAGGTGCAAGATTTGGACATGTATTTTTTTATGGGCCTTATTTTGATAAATTTGATAAAAGTGGTTATCTAATTGAAAAAGGTTATTTTTCTCATCCTTTAGATATGTTTAAAGTTTGGGAAGGAGGCTTGGCTTCACATGGTGCCGCAATCGCAATACTTATTGCATTGTATTTTTTCTCAAGAAAAATTATACACAAACCAATGATATGGATTTTAGATCGTATTGTGATATGTGTTGCTATAGCTGCTTGTTGTATTCGTTTAGGGAATTTAGTGAATCATGAGATCATTGGTATTCCTACTGATCTTCCTTGGGGATTTCGTTTTAATCAAGCGGGAATTGAATACATGATTAATAACCAACATGTGTTTAGACATCCAGCACAATTGTACGAAGCAATGTGGTATTTTGGTTTGTTTTGGGTATTATTATACATGTATTGGAAAACTGATGCACGATTGAAGCCAGGCTTATTATTCGGTGTTTTTATGGTGGTACTCTGGTCAGCTCGTTTTATAGTTGAATTTGTGAAGGTGGGGCAGACAGAAAGAGATAATTTTTGGATGTTGAATACAGGCCAGTTATTAAGTATACCTTTGATTTTTACAGGTGCTTTTATATTAATTAGATCATTGAGAAAAGCTGATATTTCAGATTTAAAATAAGAAAATAAGACCGTTTCAAAAGTTATTAATTGGGGAGGATAAAAAATAAACACCAGAGTTTACTATTGTAAATGAGGATGTTAATTTTTTGATTAAACGAAGATTAAGGGGTTTTGTAATGGTCTTATAATGCAAACAATTTATTGAATTAATTTAAACTATTAATAGAAAAATTAAGCATGAAAACAAAAACATTAAAAAAAAATAAAGTCAACGTAATTACTCTTGGTTGTTCAAAAAACACCTTTGATTCTGAAGTATTGATGGCGCAACTCAAAGCGAATAAATTTGATGTAGAACATGAATCAATGGACGATGATGCAGAAATTGTAATCATTAATACATGTGGATTTATTGACAATGCAAAGCAAGAGTCTATTGATACTATTTTAAGGTATGCTCAAGCAAAAAACGATGGGGAAGTAGATAAGGTTTATGTTACAGGATGTTTATCGGAACGTTACAGAGATGATCTTCAAAATGAAATTCCTGAAGTGGATGCTTTTTTTGGAACTAGAGAATTGCCTCGTTTATTGAAAACTTTAAAAGCTGACTATAAGCAAGAATTGGTAGGTGAACGTTTGTTAACTACTCCTTCGCACTATGCTTATTTTAAGATCGCTGAAGGATGTGATAGACCATGTTCTTTTTGTGCGATTCCTTTGATGCGAGGAAATCATGTTTCTACACCGATAGAAGATTTGGTGAAATCAGCTAAAAGTTTGGCTGCTAAAGGCGTGAAAGAATTAATCTTAATCGCTCAAGATTTAACGTATTACGGTTTAGATATTTACAAAAAAAGAGCACTCGCTGATTTAGTAGCTCAGTTATCTGACATTGAAGGGATTGAATGGATCAGATTGCATTATGCCTTTCCGTCAGGTTTCCCGATGGATGTATTAGATGTGATGAATGAAAAAAGCAATGTTAATTTTTACCTTGATATTCCTTTACAGCATGGATCTACAAAGATTTTACAATCAATGCGTAGGGGAATCACAAGAGAGAAAACTGAAGAATTGGTGAATGAAATCCGCGCTAAAGTTCCTACAATTGCGATTCGTACAACATTGATAGTAGGTTATCCAGGAGAAACGAAGGAGGATTTTAAAGAAATGTATGATTTCGTTGAAAAAATGAAATTTGACCGCTTAGGTGTATTTACTTATTCACACGAAGAAAATACACATGCTTATTCATTAGAAGATGATGTTCCTGAAAAAACAAAAAAACAAAGAGCTGATAAAATCATGGAATTGCAGTCTGGAATTAGTTACGAATTAAACCAGCAAAAAATAGGGAAAACTTTTAAAGTTTTATTTGATCGCGTTGAGGGTGACTATTTTATTGGAAGAACAGAATTTGATTCTCCAGAGGTGGATAACGAGGTGTTGGTAAAAAAAGAAGGTGAAATTTTTGTTCGATTGGGTGATTTTGCAAATGTTCAAATCACAAGTGCTGATCATTACGATTTGTTTGGAGTATTGGTCGATTAATGCTTAATAATATTAAAAAAAAACGACATAACTTATAAAGTTGATGTCGTTTTTTTTGTTAGTGATTTTATTGAATCGTGAATTTACTCTTTCATTTCTTTAACATTATTCAGTAATCCTCGCGTATCAGTAATAAATTCTTTTATTTGTGTGGTTTCAAGAGCGTCAAGTTCATAGCTTTTTTCATTTTTCTCATAATCATAAGCGGGAATTGGGTAATATCCTCTTGGTGTGCCACCTAACCTTACCCAAATTGGAACATATTCCCAATTGTCAAACATAATTTGATTTTTCTTAATTTTTAAATGCATACCTACACCAATTCCTCCGTTTTTAAAACGTGCTCTTTGGTTACTGATAAAATTACCAAGACTAAATGCTACAGGTACATTTTTACTTGGATTGTCTTTTGGATGAAGAATTTCCATTGGCTGCACTACGTGTGGGTGCATCCCGATAATTGCATCGACACCTTTGTCACACAACCATTGAGCTAGTTTTTTTTGTTCAGCATTGTAGTTTCTTTGGTATTCAGAACCCCAATGAATCGTTAATAAAATAAAATCACTATTTTTTGATTTAGCATTTTGAATATCTTTTTTTATGATGGAAGTATCTATGAGGTTTACAATGTTTGGAGCCTCTACTTTTAATCCGTTAGTGCCATAAGTATAGTTAAGAATTGCAATTTTTTTATTGTTAAGAAGTTGAATGTTAGGGTAGTTTTCTTCTCTTTCTTTTTCATTTTTAAAAGTTCCTGTGTAAGGAATTTTTAATTCATTTAATTTATCAATTGTTCGTTCTAACCCTTTTTTTCCGCGATCCAATGAATGGTTATTTGCCGTGATAAAAAAATCAAATCCAGCTTTTTTAGTCGCCTCAGCATAACTGTCAGGCGAGGAAAATTGTGGATAACCAGAAAAAGGAGCTCCACCAAGAGTTACTTCTAGATTGACTACTGCAAAGTCAAATTTCTCAATTGTAGGTGTTAAGTATTTAAACCAATGATTGTATTCAAAACTATCTTTATTAGAAATCTTGGCTGCGTTAATCATTGGTTCGTGTCCCATTAAATCTCCAACAAAAAATAAGGTGAGTGTTGTGTCCTCTGGGGGAGGTGGGACAGTAGCGATTTTCGATTGTTTTGTAAATGGGTTAGAGTAACTAAAAAATACAAATACAACAATTAAAGATGCTATTAATGTTGTGTAAAAAAAGATTTTTTTTTTCATCGTTTAAGTTTTTAGTGGTTTACGTAAAAATGATAAAATAGTTCCTATTTATAAAAGAATCGTATTTCTGTTGCACCTTTACCATATTCTAGGTAGGAACCGTCGAAAAATTCGATGTGTTCTTGTCGGTGTAAAAATGTTCTAATTTCATTTTTTAAAACACCTTCACCTACGCCATGGATCACAATTAGTTTTTGAATCCGTTGATTTTTTGCATTTGAAAATTTTGAACGAAAATGGTGCATCTGTTTCAAAAGGATTTCTGTGTTTGACAAACCTCGATGGGAATCAAGTAAATGTTCGATGTGCAAATCGATTTCCCACGTTGTCTGTTTCTTCGAAGGTTCTGATGTGATTTTTTTCCGTGTTATTTTCGTGAAATCTTTAGGAAGAGAAATATCATTTAGTTGATAATCAAACCCGTGTATTTTGATTAAATCCGTCGTGTTTCTTTTTTGTTCAAATCCTTCAGAATCTTTGATGATGACCCATTGACTCCCAAGTATTTGCACTATTTCAGCACTTCCTTTTTCATGTAGAAAACCAACTTTCTCGCCGATTTTGAATGATTTCATGCCTTAATTTTCGCGAACTTTAAACATCACACGTCTGTCTTTTGCCATCTTCAAATCTTCGTCATCAGTTTCGCTACTATTTTCATTTGGTTCTGATTTTGAAGCGGGGGAGCTAATGATTCTACCGGCCTCAATTCCTTTAGAAATTAAATATTCAGCAACAGCTTTCACTCTAAATTTTGTAAGGTCTGCGAAAGCAGGTTTTTTAGTTGAATATTCTTGTTCTTTTGTGTCTAAATGTCCGTACAATTCAATTTTATAGGTTGGGTTTTTCTTTAATTCTGCAATTACGATATTCAAGTGAGATGTAATCGCTTCTTGGATGGTTGATTTTCCGAAAGGAAAGAAAACGGTATGTGCTTCAATTTTTTCTATTGAAGACATTTTATCTTCTAGTAAGATGACTTTATGATAAAATGATTCTGAGTTGGTTGAAGTTGTTGTTGTAGCAGGTTCTCCGCAGTCACAATTTTTAGAGGGATCTGATAAAAAAAGTTGCACCTCGTCAATGAAATAGTAGGCAGCAATTGTTTGTACACCTTTGAAAGCTGTGTTTTTTAATGTTTTTTCATTTTGGGTTGATTCATTGGTGGAAAAATTACCGATTGTGATGTATTTTTCTCCTCCTTCAGCAATATATGTTCCACAAATTTTTTCCCATCCATACATTGCATTTACAATTTTCTTTTGAGAATGCAAGATATGACTAGCATTAATAAGAGCTTTTTTATCCTCTGATTCCAATCCTTTTTTAGAAAAATGAGCACCTATTTGATTGGATGCATATTTCGACGCTTCAGCCAAGTTAATGTGCATACTAAAGCAATATTTTAACCCTTTTACGAGTGGTTTAGAAAGGGTAGTGGTTAGGTAGCTTCTTGGAACTTTGTCATTGTAAGAATATCCTACAATACCTGCATAATTTTGTCCATGTTTTGGATCTTCTTTGCCATAAATGTTACCACTTGTTAAAATGGTTTCCACCTTACTTTCTTTGATGAATAAATCTGCTTTATTTGTTGTTGGAGAAAACCATGTCGTGGCAGATTCGATGGCGCCTAATCCTTTTATTTTTCCGTTAGTTGATTCAAAACTACCATTTTCGATCAAGTTATCGTGTTGAGAAAAAAGAATACTTGTTGACAGAAGTACTCCTAAAAAAAGAGATTTTTTCATGAATTAAAAAGATTTAATCGGATAATTCTTCACTGTTTGAATGAATGTTTTTACTTTTTCTGGATCAACATCTGGGTAAACTCCGTGACCTAGATTTACAATGTGTCGTTTGCTTGTAAAGCTATCGAGTAATTGATTGGTTAGTGCAGTTACTGTTTCATGTGAACTGTACAAAGCACACGGGTCTAGATTGCCTTGAATTGAACGTTTTTCACCAATTGCTTTTCTGAAGGTTGAAATGTCCATGTTCCAATCCAAGCCTACTGTGGTACAGTTTAACTCTGAAATATCTGTTAATGAGGTTAATGCTCCTTTAGAGAAGATTGTAAGCGGAACCTCTGTTATGGCATCTGCAATTTGTTTTAGGTAGGGCATACTAAAAGTAGCGTATTGCTCAGTTCCTAAAATACCTGCCCAAGAATCAAATACTTGCAACATGTGGGCACCGGCTTTTACTTGTGCCTTCAAATACTTGATAGTAACTTTAGTAATTCTGTCCAATAGTTTGTGCGACAATTCAGGGTTGGTGTACAACATTTTACGAGATTCAGAAAATGTTTTTGATCCTTGTCCTTCTACCATGTAGCAGAAGATTGTCCAAGGAGCACCTGCAAATCCAATCAATGGAACTCTTCCATTCAGTTCTTTATTCGTCAGTTGAATTGCTTCTAATACATATCCAAGACGATCTTCAATGTCAAAATCAACTTCAGCCATTGTTAAATCTGCTTCCGTTTTGATGGTTTTTTCAAACCAAGGACCTCTTTTTTCTATCATTTGATATTCCAATCCCATCGCTTCTGGAACTACGAGAATGTCTGAAAAGATAATTGCAGCATCTACTCCAAGTAAGTCGACTGGTTGAACCGTTACTTCTGCAGCGAAACGTGGTGTTTCAACTAATTCTTTAAACCCAGATAATGAAGCTCTAACAGCTCTGTATTCAGGTAATATTCTTCCAGCTTGACGCATTAACCAAACAGGGTATCTTTCAATGTTCTCACCTTTTGCGGCACGAAGTACGAGGTCGTTTTGTAGCTTTTGTTGCATAGTCTATGTATTGCGTGCAAATATATGCATTTACAAAGACGCTTCAAAATTCATGGTTGGAAGTGGAGCTCCAATTTTTGAAGGACTTCACCATTTTATTTCGTCTCTCCCGTTTTGTTTTAAATAATTATTTGTTAGTTGAAATTGGCCACTGTTTTGAAAGGAAATAAAATCTTTTCCATTTTTGGTGTAACCTAATGGAGAAGGATGGGATGTTTTTAGGATCAAATGTTGATCGTGTGCAATCAAACTTTCAAATTTATGGGCTTCTTTTCCCCAAAGTAGAAAAACACAATGTTTAGTATGGTTGGAAAGATAACTGATTACATTGGAGGTGAAGAGTTCCCATCCGATTTTTTTGTGAGACAATGGTTGACCTTCACGAACGGTAAGTAAAGTGTTAAGTAAAAAGACACCTTGTTCTGCCCAATGTGCTAGATTCCCATTGTAAAACCAATAATGAGGATATTCTTTGATAAGTTCTTTAAATATGTTGTGCAAACTTTTTGGTAAAGGGTGTACGTGAGGTTGGACAGAAAAACTCAATCCGTGGGCGTGTCCTTTGGTGGGGTAAGGGTCTTGACCTATGATTACAACTTTTATGTTTGATGGATCACAGAATTGAAAGGCATTGAAAATAGCTTTTTTTTCTGGTAAAATTGAGTGATTATGGTATTCTTCTTCAATTGAGGTTATCAGTTGTTGAAAATACGGTGTTGATTGCTCTTTCTGAAAAAAATCTTTCCACGATAACGGTATCTCTGAAAGTAATTCCATAATTTTTAGTGTTTAGGTCTTCGAATGTAATTAAAAAAGGAGTGATTTGAATGCAAAACGTTAAATTTGATGTCCGAACCATCTATAGTTGAAGTAGTATATTATGAAAATAACAGCGTATTTAGTTTTCCTTGCTTTAAGTGTTTTTTTTATTTCTTGTAATGAATCTGTTGACAAAGAAGTAGATACCAAGGAAGTTTTTGAGTCGAAGGATGACCTTGAAAACTTACCTTTTGATGTGCGTGTGAAACGTGAGGCAGAAGGGAAAATTGGAATTCCAGCAAACGAAAATTATACGCTTTCAGTGCACAAGGCACATTTAAATGCCGACAATCAGGAAGATGCTATTGTGTTAGTGAATCGACTGCAATTAGCGATTGATGAGGCGGCTAAATCAAATAATGCTGCAAAAATGGCTGAATTAGGGTATATGGGCAATTATAATTATTTCATTTATTACGATGGTAAATTGAATAAATTTTCAAATCCTATAACTGTAGCATCGAGTCCGGAAGCTAAATTGAAAGTGATTTTTGAAAACATTCAATCTGAGGTATATAAAGATGTTTCTATTGAGTACCGTATTCGTAATTCTGCATTTAGAAATTATTATTTAATCAAGGATGGTGTTCTGCAAATTATGTTTCAATGGAAATTGTTTGACTACATTGGTACTGCATCACCAGAAGCGAATTTTATTTCTTTTGAAAAAGGAACGATGAGTTCTTTCAAAGACATTGTTGTTCACGAAGGTAAAATAAAAGATTATTCGCCAAATGTTTCAAATACTTATTCGTATGAGCCAATTGTTGAAAAAACACCGGTACAATTACATCGGTTCTTCTTTGATCCGAAAACATTAAAATATTACACAAAAAAATAAACATGGCCTCTGTTGAAGAAAATCATTTGATGGTATCAAAAACGGCGCGTTTTTTTTCTTTAGGAAATCCACGTACAGCGCGACATCTGTTGGTTGTTGTTCATGGCTATGCCCAATTACCTGAGTTTTTTATTCGAAAGTTTGCTTTTCTTGAAGAACGAGGTGTTTACATTGTCGCACCTGAAGGATTACATCGTTTTTATTGTCAAGGTACTGCGGGCAGAGTTGGGGCATCATGGATGACAAAAGAGGCAAGAACGCTAGATATTAAAGATAATTTTTCGTATCTTGAACAATTAATTATTGGGGTCAAAAGTGAATATGAGTTTGAATCAAGTTCTATTCTAGGTTTTTCTCAAGGTGGGGCAACTGTGTTGAGATGGTTAGTGAATTCTTCCATTAACTGGAACAAATGTGTGATTTGGGGGTGTAATTTTCCGGTTGACATAGAGGATGTTATTACTCAAATTCAATCGGATGAAAAATTTTGTGTGATAGGGAAGAGTGATGAATTTTTTCCTCCCTTACTATTAGAAGAAACAATGAAGGTGTATGAATCCAATGGGTTTCAATCCCTTGATTTTGAGGGTGGACACCAAATAGAGCCATCGGTGTTGGATGTAATTTTAAAGTATGATAAGTTATGAAGCGTAGTATATTTTATTTGTTGTTGATCCTTGGGGTATCAAGTTGTGGGAATGATGTTTATTTTGAACAAAACCAAGAGCTTTCTCCGAAATTACAATGGCAAAAATCCGATAAAAAAACATTCAATGTTAGAGTGGATGATCTCGCTTCTAAATTTCAAATGAAGTTAAATTTCAGGTATGTAGAAGGTTTTGCGCATAAAACATTCAAAGTGAAAGTTACGGAGATTTCACCTTCTAAGGTAATAACAGTCAATTCGTATGAACTTGAAATTATTTCTCCAGATGGAGAATACATTGGTGAACCAGCGCTAGATATTTGGGACAGTCAACATGAAATAGGTGCCCCAGTAGCGTTCAAGGAAAAAGGTAATTACACCTATATTCTTGAATACGAAGGAGAAACAAACGCTTTGGCTTTTGCGATGGAGATTGGAATTGTCCTTGAAAAAAAGAACTAATTCTTAAATGAAAAATGGTTTTTAGAAACTTAGTTTCTAAGCGTATTTTACCAATAAGCTTTCTTGTAGCAATAAGGTTTCTTTGCCTTTGTTGCAAATTGCCATTAATAAATTCAGAATTTCTCTGTGTTTAATGAAATGTTTTAAATCCAACTCATCGTTGAACAGATTGTCGGTTGTGTGATAATAAACTTCTTCAATTTCAGTTAATTCTGTGTTGATTTCAATGATGGTTTCAACGATTTGTTTGGCTTTTCTGTTCTTTTTTACTTGTCTCAATTGACTAAATAAATCAATCAGACGTTGGATTACTTCTACAATTAGTAAACCAATAATTTCGATACCTGCACTTGGAAGATTGATTTTATACAATTCAATTTTTTTAACGCACAAATGGATTTCTTCTGTCAGTTGATAAATGTTTTTTGTAATGGCATACAAATCTTCACGGTCAAATGGAATGACATAATTTTTGCTGACCTGATCAAAAACTTGTTGGAGTACTGTTTTACTTTTTTTAAGGTTGATTTTTATTTGATTTTCGAACTGAAATGAATTGGATTTTTCCGATGATTTTAAATAATTTTCAAATGATCCATTTGTTTCTTTTAATAAATCTGACATGTCATTGATCAAATCGTAAAAAAGTTCGTTTTTCGGAAAAAAAATATTTTTAACTACACCTATCATTTTGTTCGGTATTATTGAGTAATCGCTTATTTTGCATCAAGTTTATCGACAAATTTATCGCTTCAAATGATGATTTTTAAAATGTGAACAAAGTCTAATGAAATGATAATAGTTGAGTTAATTAGTAGCACGGCATTTTATATTGAGGTAACAATTTGTTAATGTTTAGCTGGTATTGCAAGTATTTCAACAGATTTATCGAATACAAATTAAACATTATCGGTTTATTTATGTCTAATCAGTAAATTGTTACTTTTAAAAACTTTTGGGGTATTCTAAAAATTTGATTCTAGAGATCCAATTAGTTGTTCGAATCAAAATCAATAATTTATACGAATGAATCGGTATTTTAAATTCTACTTCTTTCTATTTGTTGGAACTTTTTTTTCTTTTCAACACAGACTATATGCAAGTGATTCTATTCCAATGAAATTCTCGATTGGTTTGGACCAACGCAAAGCAATGATTTCCAATAGTTCACTCCTTGGGAACAGTATTTTGATCGCCATTAATGGGGTAACTGTTGCTGTCAACTATAAATCGCGTTTGAAATTTGGATTAGGTGTGTACATTTCAACCACCGAAAGTGAAAATGCGTTCATGATTACCAATCCTACGTATGTCGCTACTATTCATCAAAATACGCCTTTAGCTACAATGACAAATTCTGAAAATGGAAAAGGGTACTTGGTCAATAGTTCGCTTCGAATGCGCTATGTCACTGCGATGGTGGAATACGAATTTTTTCAATCCAAATGGTTGGATTTGAGCATTCCATTTGAAGTTGGTGTTGGAACGAGTTCTTTAACTCTTTCGGAATTTTTCTCTAAAACGAAACTTCCAATTACTACTCGGAAAAACAAATTAGTACCAAGTGAAACTACGTTTACGCCTGCATTATTGGGCTTAAAAGCGTATTTCAATTTATCGCCAGATGTAATGTTTGTAGGGTCGTTTGGGTACAGGTTGATTTTAAAAGAAGTAGGTGTGAGTCAAAATTTCGATGGAATTTATTACCAATTAGGATTACAATTGATTCCACAACGAATTATCGCTGCTATGAAATCGGATTTTAAACAGCGAAAAAAATAACTATTTCGATGAGTGGGTGTGTTTATTTTGTTGATTAATGTGTTTTTAACTTCTACTTTATTCTTTGAACGTTAACAACTAAGGTTAGGAGTAGAAATAAGAATCACTTATTTTGTTTTCATAGTAACAGTTAATTTGTGTTCAAAAATAGACAAATTGGATCTTCTAAAAAGGTATAATTGCATTTAAATTACTTAATTTTATATAATTTAGTGAAAAACACGTTTACATTTCGTTTATGAAGTACCTTATTTCTAGTTTTTTTCTTTTGTTTTTAAGTGTAGTTCGTGTTTCTGCTCAAACACTTACTAACATTGATTTCTTTGCAGAAGGAAAAAAAGTTATCATTACGTATGATTTAGCTGATTGCGAACCAGGAGAATTTTATGATGTCACGTTGAATTTTGTGGAACAAAGCACGTTGAAAGTAACCGTACCAAAAACGATTTCTGGTGATATTAAAAAGATAACATGTGGTTCCAAACGCATTGTGTGGGACATTGGCACGGATCTAAGCTCGCTTTCTGGGAGGTTTTACCCTGAACTAGAGGTGAAAAAGGCAGATAAAAATAGTGTGACTGATATTGATGGAAACACGTATAAAACAGTTCAAATTGGAACACAAGTTTGGATGGCAGAGAATTTAAAAACAGCTAAATACAACGATGGAACAAGGATTCCAAACATAACTGATAATACACAATGGACAAACATAACTACAGGCGCTTGGTGTTATAACGATAATAATGCAGCTAAAAATGCTAAATACGGTAAACTATACAATTGGTATGCTGTGAACCCAACAACCAATGGCAATAAAAATGTGTGCCCTACCGGTTGGCATGTACCAACAGACGCTGAATGGACGGTTTTAACGGATTATTTAGGTGGTGAAATTGTTGCGGGAGGTAAACTAAAAGAAGTAGGTACAGCCAATTGGATAAGCCCGAATACAGACGCGACTAATATATCATTATTTACTGGTCTTCCGGGCGGGTACCGCCACAACGATGGTTATTACAGCTCCATTGGCAGCAACGGTTCCTGGTGGAGTTCTACAGAGGACAATACACTCGCTGCTTGGTACCGCTACCTGGGCTACAGCATTGGCAATGCGCACAGAGGCAACGACGATAAGAAAAATGGCTTGTCTGTTAGGTGCCTCAGGGATTAAGCAATATGACGTTGACTATTTGACCCTTTGACAATTTAAATAGATGGTGAATTTAGTTCGGAAATGTTTTTCGGAACTGCATCGAGCGAAGTCATTGAGCCGTGAGGTACGAACGTGCGAAATGGCGGAGCGAGGCGATTTATTAAAGTTTAGGGTTTGTCTTCAACTGGTTGTCTGTGCTTAGAATTTTCCTTTTGTTCAAACTTGTTTTCAATAGTAAATTTCTTTACATAGAGCGTTTCTAGAATTCAATCAATAGTGGAAGAACTGAATTCTTAACGTATCTATTTTGGAATTTAGTTCTCCAAAAATTTCATAGTTAAAATAGTAAATGATTGGTAACGATTTTTTTAATTCGTTCTTCTTTTAGTTTTTACTGTTTTTGTACAACGAAAATAACACACCACTTGTTAAAGAAAAAAGGATCACAAACAAGGAAGCACCGATAGAAATATGGAACCAATCGTTAAGAATCATTTTAACACCTACAAAGAGAAGGATAATAATCAGCGAATACTTTACATATTGGAATTTTTCCATCATTCCAGAAAGAAAAAAGTACAAATTTCGCAATCCAAGAATGGCGAAAATATTGGAAGTAAAAACGATAAAGGGATCTTTGGTGATAGAGAAAATTGCGGGTATTGAATCAACTGCAAAAAGAATATCTGTAAATTCAATGACGATTAATGTTGCGAAAAGGGCAGTCGCTACTTTTTTAGAATCTTTTGTAATAAAGTACTTACCATTGTGATCAGACCAATCAATTGGGTAAATTTTTGAAAGTAATCTTACCCCTAAACTGTCTTGGAAATTTTCATCTTCATCGCCTTCTTTGAGCATTTTAAACGCTGAGTAAATTAAAATCCCCCCAAATAAATACATCGACCATTCAAAATTTTGAACAAAACCTGTTCCTAAAAGAATCATAATCAAACGGAAAAATACAGCGCCTATAATCCCCCAAAATAAGATGTTGTGCTGAAATTTTAGTTCTATTTTAAAAAATGAAAAAATCATTGCAATCACAAAAATATTGTCCATACTGAGCGATTCTTCAATGATGTACCCCGTAAAGTATTGCAGCATTGCTTCTTTTGGCGAGGTGTGTAGCTTGTTTAATCCAAACAGATTGGTGTCGTAGAGGTAATAAATTACACCACCGAAACTAAGCGCTAACGCAACCCAAATTCCTGTCCAAGCAAGTGATTCTTTAATGTTTACTGGTTTGTCTTTTTTATGAAATACGCCTAAATCAAGTGCAAGTAATCCAAATAC
>CALPOI020000011.1 GCA_943325145.2 Candidatus Planktophila lacus
GTAGTAATAACAGGGATGGGTGCTTTAACTCCAATTGGTAATTCAGTAGAAGAATATTGGACGAATATGAAAAATGGGGTAAGCGGTGCAACTCCTATCACTAAGTTTGAAACTTCAAAATTTAAAACAACATTTGCATGTGAGCTAAAGAATTACGATCCAAAAGCACATTTTGACGTAAAAGAAATTAGAAAATATGATCAATTCACACAATATGCATTGGTATCAGTTGATGAAGCTGTAAAACAAGCAAATTTGGATTTCTCACAACTCAACTGTAACAGAATTGGTGTTATTTGGGGATCAGGAAACGGAGGTATTCAATCCTTTCAAGATCAAATGATGGAATTCTGTAGTGGAGATGGTACACCACGTTTTACTCCCTTCTTTATCCCAAGAATTTTAGTAGATATTGCTTCTGGAGTAATTTCTATAAAATATGGATTAAGAGGTGTAAATTATTGTCCTGTTTCAGCTTGCGCAACATCAAATACAGCTATTATAGACGCATTCAATTATATCCGTTGGAACAAAGCTGACATCATTATTTCAGGAGGGTCTGAAGCCGCTATCAATCAGGCAGCAATCGGTGGATTTTCATCGGCTCAAGCATTGTCAAAACGTAATGATGAATTCCAGACAGCTTCTCGTCCATTTGATGTATCAAGAGACGGGTTTGTAATGGGAGAAGGTGCGGGAGCACTTATTTTAGAAGAATACGAACATGCTATAAACCGTGGCGCAACAATTCTTGGAGAAATTGTAGGTGGTGGAATGGCTGCAGATGCCTACCATCTAACAGGAACCCACCCTGAAGGTGAGGGAGCTGTATTAGGAATGGAACTTGCAATGGAAGAAGCAGGTATCACTCCTGATCAAATTGATTACATCAACATGCACGCTACATCAACACCACAGGGAGATATCAGTGAATTAATCGCTGCAAAAAGAGTATTTGGTAAACGTAAATCGCTCAGTATTTCAGGAACTAAATCATTAACAGGACATTTACTCGGGGCAGCAGGGGCAATTGAAGCAATAGCTTGTGTAAAAGCATTGCAAGAAGATATGGTGCCTCCTACTATAAATACAAAAGAAATTGAACCCGAATTTGAATCGTTATTTGATTTTCCACTAAATGTTGCTCAACCGAAAAAAATCACTTATGCAATGAGTAATACATTTGGATTTGGTGGACATATTGCATCAGTAGTATTCAAAAAATATTAATGACAGGAGTCAAATAGGCACTTACTTCACCTTTAAAACCCTTTGATTTTCATCAATAGTTTTATTTTTATTGGCAAGTTGACCACATGCTGCATCAATGTCTTTACCTCTACTTCTTCTCACGTTTACAATTAAATTTCTTTCTTCTAAAAAATTAGCAAAATTAGTAATTGCTTCTTCTGAGGCTTTTTGAAAAGGCTCTCCATCAATTGGATTGTATTCAATGATATTTATTTTACATGGAACACATTTACAAAACTCTGCCAATTCTTTGGCGTCCATCAATGTATCGTTAAAATCTTTGAAAATAATGTATTCAAACGTAACTCTAGTTCCTGTTTTTGAATAAAAATAATGCAACGCTTCTTGCAATGTTTCCAAATTATTGGATTCATTGATTTCCATTATTTTATTTCTTTTTGTATCATTTGCGGCATGAAGTGAAAGTGCTAAATTGAACTTAACATCATCATCCCCCAATTGTTTAATCATTTTTGCAATACCAGCAGTTGAAACTGTAATGCGCTTTGGCGACATTCCTAATCCTTGTTCAGAAGTAATCATCTCAATAGAACGCAGCACATTTTTATAATTTAACAGGGGCTCACCCATTCCCATATAAACAATATTGGACAATGATTGACGGTATCTTTGTTCTGCTTGATCTCTCAAATAAACCACCTGATCTACAATTTCGCCAGCAGTTAAATTTCGCATTAATTTCAATTTTCCAGTAGCACAGAACGTACATGCCAAACTACATCCAACTTGTGATGAAATACATGCTGTCGTTCTCGAGGTTGTTGGAATCAATACGCCTTCTACTACTTTCCCTTGTTCTACTTCAAACGCGCACTTGATAGTTTTATCACTACTGATTTGCTGATCATCTAACTTGATTTTATCAATGAAAAAAGCAGATGAAAGCAAAGATCTTAAAGGCACAGAAAGATTCGTCATCTCATCGAAAGAACTTGCATTCTTTTTCCATAACCATTCGAACACTTGCTTGGCACGAAATGATTTCTCTCCTAATTCAACAAAAGCAGCTTGTAATTCTACCAACGATAAATTGCGAATATTCTGTTTTTTATCCATTATGCATTTAAGTAAACACCAAAGTTAAACCAAAGGGAATCCTATCACAACTTTTTCATAGTTTTTTATAATATTTATACACCTGATCAAAAAGTGAATGGCATTTCTCCAATTCAGCTGCTTTGAATTGAGAAGGCAAAGAATCTTGGATGACAATGTTCCCCTCCATTTGTTTTGTGTAAAACCCATTGGGACTTTTCCAACCATAGCCTTTCATGATGGTATGAAATGCAAATTCAGGTGAGTTTGAATTTAAAATATCCTTACTCCAAGGATAATCATTTTTGACTGGAATTTTCATTTGATAAAGCAACGTACGAACAATATCACATTGTGCACCGATTTTAGAATTTACTTTATTCCTAAATTCTCTTTTCAATGGTTCACCCCAAAATAGCAATGGAATTTTAAAAAATTCACTCAATGATGGGGATGTAACATCTTCTGTACAATGTCCATGATCTGAAACGAAAACAAACAATGTATTTTTAAACCATTTTTGCTTTCGAACATTTTTCATGAATAATCCAAGTGCTTTATCAGAATAAACCAATGAATTCATATAATCCGCTTCGTTTCCATTAAAAATCTTTTTAGAAAGTGGTGGGTGGTCATAGGGAGAGTGCGAACTTCCTGTAAAAACACATTGTAAAAATGGAGCCTTTGCTTGATTGATTTCATCTATGAAAAAACGATATAAATCCTCATCATAATAGTTAAGTTTTCCTCTTTTTTTGACTGTTGGAAGAGCGTTTTCGTCGATAATTTTATCGAAATTATGATCCATTAAAAAACCACCAATATTTCCGTACTTGACATCGCCACCAAACATGTACCCTGAAGAATAACCATAGGGTTTTAAAGATTGATTTAAAGAAACCAGCTTTCTATTCTTTTCAGGTTGCATCGTTATTGAAACTTCTGGAATCGCAGGAAATCCACTAAATATGCTTGAATTTCCTATATCTGAAGTGCCACTTGTTGCATAAATATTTGAAAAAAGATATCCAGTACGTGCTAATTGATCAAAGTTAGGTGTGGCAGATTTTTCTTTTCCAGATACAGCACCAATTGCGTCTCCTGCCCAACCTTCAAAAATCACAAAAACAATGTTAGGGCGTTTATTATCAAGAATATAATTATCATGTAGCTTAGGATAATCATACAAGTCAGCAACTACCTGAACCGCCGTATTGGAATCAATTTTAGGGATAAATTGATCTATATTTGTTTTTCGATACAATAAATAACTCTTAAAAAAATGATACGGGGTGTTAATTGAGACATCATTATAAAAAGGATGTTTGGAATACATTGCAGAATTTATATTAATCGGAATTTGTTGCAAACCACCTCTCAATAACACAAAGTTTACACCACCAATTAATACAAACGAAACCAAAGCAATTGGAATAACAATAAGCTTGGAGAAGCTAACGATTCGATACTCACAATTTTTAAAAATTTTACGAATCAAGAATAAACTAAACATCAATTCTAAAATCAACAAAACAAAAAACCAAATTGTCATTCCAATACTTGCTGTTTTAACAACTTCATCAGGATGGGATAAATGTTTAAAAACACGCGCTGTCAACTTATGATTCCATTCTTGATATGTAATCAACTCCCCTGTTTGAATCAGAGAAATTAAGAGTAATTCCAAAATAATAATGGAAAGAAAAGAATAATACACCCATTTTTGATGGGAGAAAAGTTTAATCGTGAGAAACAACAATGGTATAATCGATAAACCACCTGCAGTGGCAATGTCAAGTCTCAAACAATGGTAAAATGCTTTTAACCATTCTACTTTACTAATCATCACAACTTTATCCCAATAATAAACTGAAAAAATAAGTCGCTCCAATTGAAAAACAACTAACCAAAAGACAATCAGCTTAATACAATAATAAAGGTAAGTTTTGAACATCTTATGAATTTGAATCTAAAACAAAATTAAACTTTTATTAACAATGTGTTCATAAATTGCTTGATGTAAAGGGTAATTTTATGACTGAAGGAACTATGGAATACTTCGTACATCGTACTTTTTATTAATTTTGTCTTTTTTGTTTAACTATGTCAGATACAAGATATAATTTACGTGGAGTTTCCGCTGGAAAAGAAGATGTTCACAATGCTATAAAGAAAGTAGACAAAGGTCTTTTTCCTCAAGCTTTTTGCAAAATTGTTCCAGATACTTTGACTGGAGATGATGCCTATTGTATTGTAATGCATGCTGATGGTGCAGGTACAAAATCTTCGCTCGCTTACATGTATTGGAAAGAAACTGGTGATCTTTCTGTTTGGAAAGGCATTGCACAAGATGCATTGATCATGAACATCGATGACCTATTATGTGTCGGCGCAACGGATAATATCTTATTATCTTCTACAATAGGAAGAAATAAAAATTTAGTTCCTGGAGAAGTTATTTCTGCCATTATTAATGGAACAGAAGAATTATTAGCAGAATTAAGAAATCAAGGGATAGGAATTCAATCAACAGGAGGAGAAACAGCTGACGTTGGTGATTTGGTTCGAACTTTAATCGTTGACTCGACTGTAGTTTGTAGAATGAAACGTGAAGAGGTAATTTCTAACCATACCATTCAACCGGGGGATGTCATTGTTGGGCTTTCCTCTTTTGGGCAAGCATCTTACGAATCCTCTTACAATGGAGGGATGGGAAGCAATGGATTGACATCTGCAAGACACGATGTGTTTAGTCATGAATTAGCTGCTAAATATCCTGAAAGTTTTGATGCTGCTGTACCTGAAGATTTAGTGTACTCAGGCTCCTATAAATTGACAGATTCTGTAAAAGAAAGTCCTATAAATGCAGGTCAGTTAGTATTATCACCTACAAGAACTTATGCTCCGATAATCAAAAGAATACTTGACAACCATCGATCAGAAATTCATGGTATGGTTCATTGCAGTGGTGGAGCACAAACTAAAGTTTTACATTTTGTAGAAAATGTTCATATAATTAAAGATAATTTATTTGAACTTCCTCCACTATTCAAAACGATTCAAGAAGAATCAAAAACTGAGTGGAAAGAAATGTACAAAGTGTTCAATATGGGACATAGAATGGAATTGTATGTTGCACCAGAGCTAGCAGAAGCGATCATTGAAATTTCAAAATCGTTCAATGTTGATGCTAAAATTGTTGGTCGCGTAGAAGCGCATGATGTAAAGAAATTAACCATTCGATCTGAATTTGGTGAATTCGTTTATTAAAAATAAAAGATGCAAGATTTATTAAAAAAATTAGAAGCGATTGAATACCGTTTTACGGAAGTGGGGACACTCATTGTAGATCCTGATATCATATCAGACATGGATCGCTATGTGAAATTAAATAAAGAATATAAAGAACTTGAAGAAGTTGTCAAAGTTTATAAAAACTATCGAAATATCATTGACAACATTAAAAACTCAAAAGAACTTCTTGCAGTTGAAGAAGATCCTGAAATGCGTGAAATGGCAAAGATGGAAATTGATGAATTGGAAAATCAACGTCCTATTCTAGAAGAAGAATTAAAAGTATTACTTATCCCAAAAGACCCTGAAGACGACAAAAATGCGATTATGGAACTTCGAGCAGGAACGGGTGGTGATGAAGCATGTATTTTTGTGGAAGATTGCTTTCGTATGTATACCATGTTCTTCAAAGAAATGGGCTGGAAATATGAAATATTAAATTCTCAAGAAGGAGGTACAAAGGGCTTTAAAGAAATTTCTATGGAAATTGAAGGTGAAGGTTTATACGGAATGCTCAAATTTGAATCTGGTGTTCATAGGGTACAACGTGTACCTGAGACAGAATCACAGGGTCGTGTGCATACTTCTGCCATTACTGTAGCAGTCTTACCTGAAGCAGAAGAAGTTGATTTTGAACTTGATATGAATGATGTTAGAAAAGATACTTTTAGAGCTTCAGGAGCTGGTGGTCAGCATATTAATAAAACAGAATCTGCAATTCGATTAACCCACCTTCCATCAGGATTAGTGGTTGAATGTCAAGATGGTAGATCACAACATAAGAACCTTGAAAAAGCAATTTCTGTATTACGTTCTAGATTGTATCAAATTGAATTAGACCGTGTGCATGAAGAAAGAGCGGCGAAAAGAAAAACTTTGGTATCTACAGGTGACCGATCTGCAAAAATCAGAACCTACAATTACCCACAAGGTAGAATTACTGATCATCGTATTAATAAAACAATCTACAACCTTTCTGCTTTTATGAACGGAGATGTTAAAGATATGATCGATGCTCTAAAGATGGCTGAAAATGCAGAACGCATGAAAGGTGAAGAAAATAATTAATTGGATGAAAAAAAATTTCTGGCTACTAATCTTAGTGTTTTCATTGACTTCTTGTATTGAAATTTTTGACGAAATTTCATTAAAAAACGATGGCTCGGGGACATTCTCCTATAAAATCAACCTAAGTTCGAGTAAACTAAAGGTTAATTCTATTTTAGCTCTTGACAGTCTAGACGGTAAAAAAGTACCTTCAATTAATGAAATCAAGGATAAAATAAACAAATACAAAGAATTATTTGCGAAAAAAGAAGGGATTAGTAATGTCAAAACTGAAACTAATTTCAACGAATTCATCCTTAAATTTCAATGTGATTTTACTTCGGTTAATGCACTTCAAAAAGCAATCAAAGATGTTTTTGAAGAAGAGAGTAAATCGAAAACACTTAAAGAAATTGAAACAAACTGGTTAGTTTGGGAAAATAATAAATTATCTAGATCAGTCCCATCTATTACACAAGATTTTACATCTCGTTTAAAAAGGGAAGACTTAGAAGCATTAAAAAATGGAAAATACTTCTCCATTACTCGTTTTGAAAAACCAATCGAAAAATTTGACAATCCACAAAGTACGGTATCACCCAATAAATTAAACATCCTAGTTAAAAACTCTACCTATTCGTTGATTAAAAATTTAAAATTATTGGAAAATACCATCTATCTTAGTGATAATAAGAAGCAAGAAAAATAGAAGTCATAAACATGTCAAAACAATTTATAAAATATTTTATAGCAATTAGCTCTATCTTGAGTTACACAGGTGCAAATGTTTGGGCTCAAACTTCTGATGCTATGGTACCGAAAGACGCTGTTACAGTCATTAGTATCAACAATACATCCTTGTTGAAAAAAATTCAAATGGATTCCCTAATTCAATATGAATTCATGGAAGAGGTACAATCTGAAATGTTTGATGGATCAGCTGACAATAAATCATTGAAAGATGCAGGAATCGATTTCAACCAAAAATTCCATGTATTTTATGGAAAAACAAATCTCTATGAACTCTCTGGATTCTCATTTGGAATCAGTGATAAGAATGCATTATTGCAAGTTTTTGACGATTATGAAAAGACAAAAATTAAAATTCCATCTGTAGATTACTATAAAAGTTATTTTAATCATTTAATTATCAAAGATCAGAAACATGGATTAGTTTTAAGAGTTGACCCAAATGAAGACAAAGTCAAAAAAATACTAGATTCCATTTGGACAGCACGTGGAAATGGATATGTGTTTCAAGATAAAAAAGGTGAAGAAGAAATTGAAAATTCCAAAAACGGGGAAGATGAACCCATTTATAAAATACTTGATAACAACGAACTAGAAGAAGATGATAGCGAAACTGAGATAGATACTTCAAACGTCCTTTATAAAACTTATTTTGAGCTCCGTGACAGTATAAACACACAATTACAAAGTGAGTATTTGAAACAAATTTTAGATGAACTATTGATTAATAACATCAATCTACAACAACAAGATCCCAAGTTCAATAAATTACTTTCTCACGAATCGGAGGGGATTATTTACATAGACAATTCAAGAAACTTTCAATACGCTAAAGGATTTTGGTACTTTCAAACTATGTTTCCTGAATTGTTTAAAGATATTAAAACACTCTATACTGGAAATGTAATTATGGGAGATATTTTTCTAAGAGACAACAAAATTGAGTTAAAATTTAATGCAACCTATGGTCAAAAACTTGGTGAAATATATGAACGACTAAATAGTACAAAATTCGATAAGAAAGTTTTAAATTACATCCATCAAGACAGTCCTGGTTTCTTTACATACAACATAAACCTAAAAGAAGGGTTTGAAAAAGCTTACGACATCATTATTCCATTACTAAAAAATGAAAAGGATCCTCGTGTAACAAGCAATGTTTTAAAAGCTGAGCTTTTACATGAGTTTATTAATACAGATGCAGTTTTCGATACATATAAAGGGAGTATGTTTGGTACATTTAATGGAATGAAAAAAGTAAAAACCAAACGTATCGAATTCAGTTATGATGAAACAACTTTTGCTTATTCAGAAAAAGAAGTGATTGGTGAAGAAGATATGCCAATTTTTACCATCGGATTTTCTACTGGTAGAGCAGACATTCCTGAAAAAATCTTACAATACATGAGCAGAATGACTTCAAGATTCAAAAAAATCGATCATTATTGGAAAATCGAAGATGCAGTATTGAATTCTGTTCCAGCTTATGTAATTGCAAATAAAGAAGGTTTATTAATTGTTACTAACGATGAAGACTTAGCCATTAATCACGCAAATGGATATGGAAATCAAGCCCTCTCTGGAAATAGAGCAAAGCAAGCTAAAAAAAGCAAATTCATGTATGCCTATGTTAACATAGGACAAGTATTGAATAAAATACCTAAACAAATCTTTACAAACAAACAAAACGAAATTCTTAATTCTATAAGAGGTAAAGAGGGCTACATTGAATTGACAACTGAAAAAACAACACTTGAACATACAAATTTTGACATCAATTATTATTTCGAAGGAAAGTATACTGACTCTGGAAAATATCTTTTAGATTTAATTAATTCTGCATTCATTCTTGCAAAATAGAAAATGATAAGAAAGGTTACATTCATTATTTTCCTTCTTTCACTTTTGATTGGCTTCTTTTATTTTAGACCATTATTGTTTAAACCAAAAGAAATCCCATCATTGTTAGACCGCATGCCTGAAGGTCAATTTTTAGGAAGAATTAAATTACTTGATTTCGCTGAAGAAATTTCTTCACTACTCTACTACAACAAAATTCCTTTCAGAGACCTTTGTTCACCAGAATTTTTATTGGCGCAAGCAAAAAGTTATGGCCTCGATATTCAAACTGACATTTATTTTTTTGCAAATGATTCAGGAGAATGGGGAACATTGGCAAAAGTAAGTGATAGTAGTAAAATCATTTCTGGAATAGCTCGTTTACGGCAAAATTCAGTCATTAAAGATACATTAGTGGGAACGCAACACGTTTTTGCTTTAGATAAAAAAAACACGTATTTAACTTATGGAACGGATTGGGTATTTCTTTATAAAGGTAACAATCTACCTAGAAGAATGTACCATGTAATGTACTCCAAAAAAAATGACATCTCTAAAAACTGGAGGAAATTTGAGCACGAAAAAGAATTCAAAAAAGAAAAAACTGTAGTATACATCAATCACCCAAAAGTAAATGAAAAAGGAATAGACGCGATTTTGGTTTCTCATGATTCAGATTCAAGTTCAGTACAAATAAAAACCTACATACGCAGTAAAAAAAATCTAAAAATAAGTCCGAAAAAAGAAGGCTTATCCTTCATAAGTAATTTGCAAAGAGATAATACTGTTCATTTACACCTAAACATCAATGATCTTAGATCGTCACCTGAAGATCCATATTACCAACTTATGGAAAAACTTGGTAGTAGAATTAGTTTTCCTGTCAATTCATTTTTAAATGCATGGGAAGGAGATTTATCGTATCACCAAGGTGGATTTATAAATGTTAAAGAAAAAGTGATCACATCTCAATTGGATGAAGACTTCAACATTACTGAAACTGTTACTCTACAAGACAAAAAAGTGCCTGCTTTTGCATTGTTATTATCGATCAACAAAAACATTCAAACACTACTTTATCAATTATATTCAAAAGGAATTCTTCGAAAGGAAAGCGACAATCAATTACGATTCTTATTTTCACCTCCATTAAAGATTCAACAAACGAAAAACTTCATTTACTTCTATTCTTCTGATGTGGTTCCACCAACTACACTTTCATCTTTTAACGGAGGAATACTTAAGTACGAAGGAAATCGATTCGGTTTTCAAATTGATTCAATGAATACAAGAGAAACTTTTGGATCAATTCGTATTCCAGTAGGATATTTTCTTAAAAGAAAGATATTTTAAGTTAGTGCGAAACAATTAAACTTTCATAAATAAAAAATCCTCTTATTAATTTATCTCAATTCAATTAGATAAAAGACAATTACAAAGAGGACTATAGTTGACAATCATTTATAACTATACAAATAAATAGTTATCAATATTTTACAAATACGTTTTTTGCTTCTGTAAAAAATCTAAGTGCTTCTAAACCTCCTTCACGACCTACTCCTGAAGCTTTCACACCTCCAAATGGAGTTCTTAAATCACGTACTAACCATGAATTTATCCAAACAATACCTGACTGTGCTTCATCAGCAACACGGTGAGCTCGTTTTAAATCTGATGTCCACAAAGTAGTCTGCAATCCATACTGTGTTGAATTTGCCATCATCAATGCTTCCTCTTCAGTATCAAAAGGAGCAATTGTAACCACTGGACCAAAAATCTCTTCTTGGTTGGTTCTGCAATTGTATGCAAGTCCTTCAATGACTGTAGGACGAATGTAATAACCGTCTTGATAAGGTGCGTCTAAAATTACTCTTTCACCACCTGTTAATATCGTTCCCCCTTCTTCTTTTGCTAATTCTATATACGACAAAATTTTCTCCATATGAGGTTGAGATACCACCGCACCTAAATTTGCTTTTGGATCTGAAGGATATGAAACGACAGATTTCTCCACTTTTGCTACAAAAGCTTCCTTAAATTTATCATAAATCGATCTTTCAACTAAGATTCTTGAACCACACAAACAAATTTGCCCTTGATTCGCAAAAGAAGAACGAATTGTCGTGCTTAACATTTCATCAAAATCACAATCTGCAAAAATGATCACAGGGTTTTTACCTCCCAATTCAAGTGATATTTTTTTGAACATAGGAGCTGCAGTACGAGCAATGTATTCTCCCGTTTTTGTACCTCCTGTAAAAGAAATCGCCTTGATTTTCGGATGCTTAATAATTGCATCACCAACACGATGTCCTAAGCCATGCAAAATATTTAATACCCCGTCAGGCAATCCAGCTTCTTTCGCTACCTCACCTAATAAATAAGCAGTATAAGGTGTAATTTCAGATGGTTTTGCGATCACACAATTTCCAGCAGCCAATGCAGGTGCAATTTTCCAAGAGAATAAATACAATGGTAGATTCCAAGGAGAAATACATCCCACCACACCAATTGGTTTACGTAATGTGTAATTTAAACCCATACCTTCCATATAATGCGATTCTGAGGAAAAATGGGTAATTGCAGTAGCGAAAAAATGAAAATTTGAAACTGCACGAGGTATATCAACATGTGCTGCTAATGAGAGTGGTTTTCCATTGTCTCTTGATTCTGCTTGAACAAACTCGTCCATTCTATTTTGAATTCCTTCTGACAAACGCACCAAAATTTGACTTCGCTCTTCTGTTGTCATTTTAGACCAAATTGGAAATGCTTTTTCAGCTGCATGAACTGCTACCTCAACATCCTTCTCATCTGAATCAGGTATGTAAGAATACACCTTCCCTGTTGCTGGTTCAATATTATCAATGAATTGACCACACAACGGATCTTGAAATTTTCCATCAATATAATTCTGTAACTTTTTCATCTGTAAATATTTTGTCTAAAAACTAAATTTCAACTGTATGCACGAATAAATATACTAAGATTAAAGTTGTTAATCTTCTATTGTTTTTGCAGTATAGCCTAAAATTTTCAAATAATCATTTGCTGTTTGTTCCTCTGAAAATAATTCTGTTTTAATCACGCCGTTTTCATCACGTTTAATTAAAACATGTTTCGGTTCTGGAATCAAACAATGTTTCAAACCTCCAAAACCTCCAATTGTTTCTTGGTAAGCTCCTGTATTAAAGAACCCGATATACAAGGGTTTGTTCTTATTGAATTTTGGTAAATAAATAGCATTTGAATGTTGCTCAGAATTGTAATAATCATCACTATCACAGGTCAAACCACCTAGCAATACTCTTTCGTAATCATCGTTCCAACGATTGATTGGCAACATAATAAATCGCTGATTAATTGCCCAAGTATCAGGTAAATTGGTCATAAATGAGGAATCAATCATATTCCATTTTTCACGATCATTCTGTTGTTTTTGATGTAACACATTAAAAATTGCACCTCCGCTCTCACCTACAGTGAATGATCCAAATTCAGTAAAAATATGTGGCTCTGGAATATCATTGTCTGAACAAACACGTTTTACTTGGGTTAAAATTTCTTTGACCATGTAAGCATAATCAAAATCGAAAGCCAAAGACTTCTTAATCGGAAATCCTCCACCAATGTTTAAGGAGTCTAATGAAGGACAAATCTTTTTTAAATCACAATAAACCCTTAATAGTTTTGTTAATTCATTCCAATAATAGGCAGTATCATTGATTCCAGTATTGATAAAGAAATGCAGCATTTTTAGATTTACACGAGGATTGCTTTGAATCACTTGTTTGTAAAAAGGCACTATTTCTCTGTAACGTATACCTAAACGCGAGGTATAAAACTCAAATTTTGGTTCTTCTTCTGAAGCAATTCTAATCCCTAAATTAAGTTCTTGTTGGGTATCTTCTGTGGCAGCAATTAAATCATGAACTTCTTGAATATTGTCAACAACAGGTATGATTTTCAAATCAGTCTCGTCCATTAAA
This sequence comes from Candidatus Planktophila lacus, assembly GCA_943325145.2. Taxonomy (GTDB): domain Bacteria; phylum Bacteroidota; class Bacteroidia; order Flavobacteriales_D; family Crocinitomicaceae; genus CANHVK01. The sequence continues at coordinate 13,227 of CALPOI020000011.1, forward strand.
CGTGCAATGTTAGAAATGTATTGCTCAGGTTTGAAGCCATTACAAATTACAAATCTACCATTCCCCAATTTTCCTGTCTGATAAAGTGTTCGAACAATGTCGATATCAAAAGCGGAAGATGTTTCTATGTGAACGTCATTTTTCAATACCTCATCTAAAACAAATGCAAAATGAGAACTCTTCGTGCAATATGAGTAATAATAATTCCCCATATACCCTATATTATTCATCGCCTCTCTGAACCAGCCTTTAGCGCGTTGAATGTTGAAAGTAATCTGTGGCAAATAATTGAATTTCAATGGCGTACCATATTGTTCAATCAATCCCATTAAATCAATTCCGTGAAAAATTAACCGATCATCCTTTAAGTTAAATTCGTCTTGCGGAAAATCAAAAGTTTGGTCGATTAAATCAATGTATTTAGTTCTCATTCATAAAAATATTTCGATACAAATTTGCCCTAAATAATTGAGTTTAGAAAGAACAAATTAAAAAAATATAGATAAAAAGAAGTATTCTAGTAATTTTGAAATAAAATGAATAGAAACACTATTTAACACTACTCAATCTTTAGGAATGTTTTTTGAAACCTATGGTTTAATCGGTTTATTTTTTGCTTCGTTTCTGTCCGCTACTATCCTCCCATTTAGCTCAGAAGCATTGTTAACATTCTTTCTTTTGAACGGTGTGGATCCATGGGTTTGCTTAGCGATTGCGACATTAGGGAACTCGTTAGGAGGAAGCACTAATTATTTTATTGGGAAAATTGGATCAACCAGATGGCTTCAGAGAATTGGAATCAAAGAGCATCAAATTCAACAAAAAGAAAAGTGGTTTATTAAATATGGTAATTGGTTGGCGTTTTTTTCTTGGTTACCAATTATTGGAGATCCTTTAATGGTAGTTTTAGGATATTTTAAAAGTCCATTAATTAAAACAATGATAACGATGGTGATAGGAAAACTACTACGGTACCTGTTTATAATTTGGGGAGTTCAACTTCTCAAGTTCTATTTTTAATCTTAGAAAACAATCCTAAAACTTTAGAAATTAATAGAACCTAATTATAACTTTTCAAGCACCTTATTTAAATCAGTGTAGGAAAATTCAAATCCTCTTGAACAAATTTTATCATTTGAAATTTTCACTCCATCCAAGACAAGTGTGGCTTGCTCGCCAAGCAATAATCGCATCATAAAAGGTGGTATAGCAGGCAAGAAAATTTTACGATGCATCGCATGAGCCAATACGGTTGTAAATTCTTTATTGGTAGTATTGTTAGCAACTGCATTAAACACTCCTTCCAATGAGTTTTTAAGAATGAACTCAACCATTTTAACTAAATCCTTCCAATATATCCAAGGAATCCATTGTTCTCCACTTCCAATAACGGCCCCCATACCAAATTGAATCGGTTGTTTCATTTTAAGTAAGAACCCTCCATCGTTATCAACGACAGGACTGATTCGCAATTTACTGACCTTGCACTTAGAAGAAAAAAGGTCTGCTGCTTGTTCCCATTGTTTTACTATCTGTGATAAAAAATCAGTTCCGAAAGGAAATTCTTCGATGTATACTTTTGATGTGTCTTCAAATCCATAACAAGATACACCTGAAGCAGAGATAAAATGTCTCAACTTGGGCATGTTTGAAGAAACATCAAATAAAAATTGAATTGGTTCAACGCGAGAACTTAATAATTCTTTTTTTCGATCTTCCGACCAACGTTTTTCGCCAATGGACGCTCCAGTTAAATTAATTAGGTGAGTTACTTTTTCCAAAACAGAAAAATCAATTTTCTTTTTTTTTGGATCCCAATAAATATCGGTATTTGACTTTGGGTTACGTGTCAAAACACCCACTTGGTAGCCTCGTTCGTACAAATATTCAGATAATTTTCTACCAATTAAACCACTACCACCAGCTATTAAGATATAAGATGTTTCCATAATTTATGAACAAGTGGAGGGCGTAATTTGTTTCAAATGTTATTTTGCCACATTAAGAATAATATCGAAACACAGCTCAGCACTTTTATTCCAATCAAACAATTTCCCTCTCATTAAACTTTTACTTGATAATTCCTCTCTTAAATCATCCTGATTTGCAATAAGATGTAACTTCTGAGTAATTTCTTCTACTAAAAAAGGATCCACATATATTGCAGCATCTCCAGCTACTTCTGGTAACACAGAGCAATTTCCTGCAATAATTGGGACACCACATTTCATCGCTTCAACCAATGGCATTCCAAAACCCTCAAAATAAGGAACATAAACCAAACATGATGCAGCACCCATCACCTGAGTTAACCTTTCGATTCCCAAATATCCCATAAAATGAATGTGTGAATTTTGATTTTTAGCTATTTCAGAATCGTTTTTCCACATCGGAGTGCCTACAATCACTAAATCATATGTTCCTCCTTCTTTTTGATACTCTAAATAGGCAGACAATAATCGTTTTAAATTTTTTCGGGGGTGCAATGAACCAACAAATAAAAAATACGAATTTCCATTTGTTAAAGTCTGTCGAATTTTTTGTTTCTCTTTTGAATCAATTGGCACATACAACTCAGATGCGCTGTTCCAAACTGCAGATACCTTTGAAGGAATCATCGAATACGTTTGAATAATATCTTGCTTTGAAGTTTCAGAAACTGTTATTATATGCGCTGCTTTTCGAGCAAATTTTGGAAAAAAGTAATTGTAATATTTACGTACTAACCAAGGCACATCTTTTGGATAATGTTCAAAATTCAAATCGTGAATTACACCAACCTGTGGTATTGTAGAGCTTAGACTCATATACCCATCTGGTGAAAAAAAAACATCTGCTTTGTGTTTTTTTAATGCGCTAGCAACAGCAACCTCAAACCACCAAACAAATAAAAAAGGATGTCTCGCAGCTGGACGTAATACGATTGGCTCGACATTTTCAGCAAAAATAAAGTGTTGTTCGTAAGGACGATCAAAAAAAAATAAAAACGTATGCTCAGGATGTTTTTCAACCATACGTTTTACTATTTCGTAGGTATACCAACCAAACCCCTCCATTTTGTGAGCTAACAAAAACCGAGTATTTATTGCTATTCTCACTATCTGACTTTAAAAATTATCTGATTTCACCTCCTGCTCCGAACTCTTTTTCAGGAGACACAAAACTTAATTCACCTTGAGCGTTCTCCGCCATAAGAATCATCCCTTGCGACTCAACCCCACGAATTTTTCTTGGCTCTAAGTTTAATAAAACAGATACTGTCTTACCAACAACCTCTTCAGCAGTATAATACGATGCTATACCAGAAACAATCGTTCGAACATCAATCCCTGTTTCTACAGTCAACTTTAATAATTTATCTGCTTTTGGAACTTTTTCTGCAGCTACGATTTTACCTAATCGAATATCAAGCTTTGTGAAATCGTCAAATGATACTGCTGGTTTTTGTGGGGGGAAATCTACTGAAGCAGCTACACTTGGTTGACTCATTTTCAAAAATTCAACTTCATTTTCTACAAGCGTATCCTCAATTTTAGGAAATAAGATTTCAGGTTGGTTCGTTAAATGTCCTTCTATTAATAAATCAGATTGACCGATGGTTTCCCAATTCCCCAAATCAAGGTTCAAAAACGACCTTAATCTTAATGCCGTTGCTGGAAGAAATGGTTCTAACAACAAACTTAAATTTGCAGTAATTTGCAATGCAATGTTCATGATTGTTTCAACACGCGCTGGATCCGTCTTTATCAATTTCCAAGGCTCATTATCAGCAAGATACTTATTTCCTAATCGTGCTAAATTCATGACTTCGGTTTGAGCTTCCCTCAATTTATAAGCATATACTAACGCTGCTACTTTCGACGGGAACGCTGCAATTTCAGATAAAACTCTATTATCCTCCTCAGTAGTTGCGCCTCTCGCAGGAACTTTTCCGCTATAATATTTTTGTGTAAGAACTAACGCTCTGTTAACAAAATTCCCTAAAATATCTGCCAACTCATTATTTACTCTTGCTTGAAATTCTTTCCAAGTAAATTCACTGTCTTTACTTTCTGGTGCTATTGAAGTTAACACAAACTTTAATTCATCGATTTTGGAAGGGTAACGTTCTAGATATTCGTGTAACCAAACTGCCCAATTTCTGGAAGTTGAAAACTTATCCCCTTCTAAATTTAAAAACTCATATGCTGGAACGTTATCAGGTAATATTAAATCACCGTGATCCTTAAGAAGGATAGGGAAAATAATGGCATGAAAAACAATATTATCTTTTCCAATAAAATGCACTAATTTTCGATCGCCTGTCCAATAATCTTTCCAGTCTTTATTGTGATCTAATGCCCATTGTTTGGTGGCAGAAATATAACCAATCGGAGCATCAAGCCAAACATACAATACTTTTCCATCCGCACCTTCGATTGGAACTTTTACTCCCCAATCAAGATCTCGAGTCATCGCACGAGGTTTTAACCCATTATTTATCCAAGACATGCATTGACCTACGACTTGATTTCGCCAAGTTTTAGGATCATGTTGTTTTACACCATCTAAAATCCCATCTTGAATCCAAGATGTTAACCATTCCTCATGACGATCCATTGGAAGAAACCAATGCGAGGTAGATTTCAATATAGGTTTTTTTCCACTCAACGTAGAAATTGGATTTATTAAATCCGTTGGACTTAATGCTGACCCACATTTTTCACATTGATCACCGTAAGCGTTTTCATTGTGGCAATTTGGACATTCTCCTAAAATATATCGATCCGCTAAAAATTGTTGGTATTCTTCATCAAAATATTGTTCAGTCGTTTCCTCAA
>CALPOI020000012.1 GCA_943325145.2 Candidatus Planktophila lacus
CACCTTTACCTTTATAAATTGGAAAACCAGCACCAGTAACTTTTACACCTGTTTCGAAATCGATGAGGTCATATTTTTTAGTGATTTCCCAATGAGGCAATGCTTCACCAGAAAAAGTAGTTTTACTCCCTACTTCTTCAACAGTAACATTGTCTAATTCATTTTTTCCTGAGGGAACCAATTCATTTGGAACATTTGGAAGCTGGTACATGAATTGTGTGATCGCTTCGTCAATTATTTGTACTTCCGCCTTTAATTCCGCTTCTTGTGTTTTTAAGGTGGCAGTTTTAGCTTTAGCTTCGTTTGCTTCTGCGTGTTTTCCTTGCTGAAAAAATTCTCCGACTTGTTTAGAGATACGATTCAATTCCGCAGAGATAGCTTCTAATTCTGTTTTTTTTCCTCTCCACTCTGTATCTTTTGCTAAGATAGCTTCTACTGTTTCTGTAGCATCTATATTTCTTTTAGATAAACCTTTGATGACTTCGTCTTTCTCAGTTCTTAATCGTTGTATTTCAAGCATTGAATTTGAGTTTATTTTGTATGCGAATTTAATATATTTTGAGAGGGAAATGATTGTATAAATTAACTTTTTAGCATTGAATTCGAACTTTTCATTAAAATGTGTTCGATTCTAATGGACAAATCTGTTTGTTTAATAGCAAACATTTTTGAATATTTATCGAAATTCAAATCCACACTTAGAAAATGTATCCAAATGTAAGTTCATTTTACACAATAAAAAGGGATTTTAGTTTTGTTGAAAAAACTAGAACTTAAAGGTTAACCCACCCATTAACTGAAATGCTTGTACAGGGTATTTATACCATCTAAAATACTGTTGCGCTGCAATATTATTGAACCAAACAAAAGCAGATAAACGTTTTGTATAGCGGTATTCAACCGATATATTCGCATCTAAAATGAATCCTAATTCTTTGTACAATTGCTTGTTTTTTTCACCTCCAGATTCTAAAACATCAAATACACGTGTTTTTCTTCCCCCTTCTCCATGAAAATCTACTCCAAAAACAAATTTATCTTTCAGCGCATAGTTTCCTCTTAACGTGAATTGATAAATTGGTAAATTCCATGCGTATGCTTGATTTTTAGTTTGGTAATTGAAGAAACGCGCTATGAAATCAATGTTTACTTTATCTACTAAATGGTAAGAAAGTGCTGCTTCAATTTTGAGTTGTTGAATGGTATCATACACCACAGAAAATTGGTTATTATTTGCATGAACCGCATTGGTATCGCGAATAAATAGTGCACGATTTCTTATTTCTGAGTAATTCGCTGAACCATTAAATTCTATGTTTTTCGTAAGAATTCCGCGCATTCCTAAATACACACTGTAAGGGGTTGATTCGTTTAATAGAGTAGGACTGGAACCCATAAATGGGTTTTCAGTACTTAACGATTGAAAAGTGTTTCGTTTCAAACCTCCTTTAACTCCTACATAAGGAATGAAAAGGTTGTCGTACAAGGCGTATTTTATTTCAGCCATTGGATAAACAAAATAGTTTGTTGTACTGTCATTACTTGCACTTAAATCTACACCAATTTGTGCCTTAAGTCGATTGTTAAAAGCAAAAGTGGTGATATTTGGTTTAATAGTGATGATGTTATTCGTAATTGAATACGCACTATCAATAGTGTTCAATTTTTTATCGGCTTCTCCGTAGGAAAATTGATTTCTCAAGTAGTTTAACTCTAATGCGAATTGTTCACGACCAAAGTTGTAAGTAAATGTATTAATTGTTGATAAATTATTCTCATTTCCAAACCATTTGCCAGTAGTATAGGCATTTGCTTGATCTTTATAATTATTTAGTTGAAATGACAAAGCATAATTTAATTTCAGTGAATCTTTTTTATTCGAATTGAATTGAATTTTTCCACCTAAATCGCTATATCGTTGACTAATGCTATCTGGTCGTGCTTTTACGTAAGTACTTCCATATCGATTCAACCCATAATTTTTGTAGAGAATATCGGCTCTAACACTGTATTTTGTTTGAATTGCTCCGACGTAGGCATTTAAATAGGTGCGGTCGAATTTAGAAGGAGCTGTTTTTTCGAGGTTGGTCAAAGAGTTTAAATAATTCAGTTCAATTCCGTAGACATTTTTCTTAGAACGGTTATTGTTATAAAATAATTCTCCCAAAGGCATCAAGGGTGAGCCAATTCCAAGTCTAACGTAACCGTTGTATAGCTTCGAAAGTTTGTTTTCACTCAATTTAATATTTGCAGGTAAAATTGGGTCTACCTTCACTACATTTTCTTGTTTCAAGTTCAACAATGGATATTCAATCGTTTTTACAGGAATTGTGGTATCAATGATTTTTGGAGTTTCAATCATTCGAAATGAAGGCTCGACAGTACGCACTACTTTAGAGACAATTTCTACAATGTCTTCCTCTTCTTCCTCTATTTGAGCGAAGATTGGAGTAGTGAATAAAACAAATAACAATAGAAAATAATGGATTGCTTTCATGGTATAATGAATTAATTTTCTGTTTCAGGTTGAATTTCAATTTGAGGTTCTTCGATCAGTTCTTCCTCTAAGCTTTCATCTATTTCGATTTCCTCTACAGGAGAAGTTTGTGGTGTAGTTTCTTCTACTTTAGGTTTGTTTTTCAATTGAAGAATGCTTTCTAACTGTTGTTCAGCTTCAGTAATGATTCCATCTTCTTTATTGGTGTAATGTTCAATAACAGAGTTCACGCTTTGTTCAGCTTGAAAGAGGTCATTTTTTTCTAGGTAGATTTTTGATTGCAATAAGAATCCTTTCGCAATCCAATAATTTTGAGCAGGTTTCATTGTGAAAATTTGTTGAATTTCTTCGTCTGCTTTTGTATAGTTTTTTTCTTGGAAACTCATGTCTGCCATTGCATAGCGCGCCTCACCAGCTATTTTTGTGTTGTTATTGGCAATAATCCATAGTAATGATTTTCTAGCTTCGTTGAATTTATCGATGTTATAGTTACTCATCCCCGCTGCAAATTCTGCTTCGGTTTGAATTGAATTTTGAACTTTTGCGTCGCTATTTTTTGATGACTCTAACACTTTATTTGCGTACATTGCCGCATTGCTCCAATGTTTTAAGATGAAATGGCATCTCATTAATCCTAAAGCTGTATTGTACATGATATCAGGACGTGAGGTGATGTTTTCTAATTTGGTATAATACGTCAATGCTTCTTCGTATTTTTTACTATTGTAATAATTTCTTGAAACTCTAATAGCTGCTAATTCAGAGAATTCGGTTGTAGGACCATCGAGAATTTCTTTGTATACAACCATGGAACTGTCTTCATTTTTCAGTTGATAGTAAGCATTCGCCAAATACGCTTTCATTTCCGTAGAATAACGTCCAGTATTTTGATATTTAGCAAGGTATTTGTAAATAGATGGAATTGCTTTTACGTAGTTACTATCTAAATATGGGTCAATTGCACTGTTGTAATAGATATCTTCTTGTTCATCTTTCGAAAATTCAGCACAGGTATAGGTTGTAAAAATTGGTTCAACTAATTCAGGTTTTTGCCACGCTTTGTAAACATTTACAAGTCCTTTTACAGCATCTGCACAAGAATTTCTATCCGTATTGTATTTTTCAAGCACTTTTTTGAAGTAGCTTTCTGCTTGTTCAAAGTTTTGTTTTTTCAAGTAAATATCCGCCATTTCTATCCATGCATCTTTTACCATGATGTTTTCTGGAAATTCAGCAACGATTTTTTCAAAACAAGCCAATGCTTTATCGTCTTGAACTTGTGTACGATACGCCAATCCCAGTTGCATTAAAGACGGTTGATAATAATTTGAATTTGGGTAAGTAGCAATTAGATTATCTAAATACTGAATTTTGCTATCGTAATCTTTTTTAAATCCATAGGTCTGTGCAATGTAGTACAACGCTTGGTCCTCTTTACCCATTTTCTCATTGAAAATAGTTTGATAATTACGAATCGCTAAGTCGTTTGCATTCGTAAGATAATAGGCATCAGCCAAACGTAAAGTTGCATCGAGAATTTTTTCTTTTTTTCCTTTGTCTTTTGCTTCTTGCAAGAACATTTTAAATGCTTCAATTTCTTCTGAATATTCTGTTTTGTGGTGGTAGGCATACCCCAAATTGTAATATGCATCCATTCTTAAATCAGATAAATAGGTATTGTGAAATCCTAAAAAGTTTTTGAATCCTTCAATTGCTTTAGAATAATTACCAGCTAGAAAATAAGCTTCCGACACCCAATATTTCGCTCGTGCTGAAATGTTTAAATCTATGGGATATTTATCTACTAATTCAAAGGCATCGATGGATTTAAAATAGTTCTTGTTTAAGAATAATTCTACTCCTCTGTTAAAGGCAATTGTTTGATAAGCAGTACTGAGTTTGATGTCTAGTTTTGCAAATTTATCTAGGGATTTTAATGCAAATTCATAGTTGTTTGTTTGGCTATATACGTTAACTAAGTATTCAGAAACTTCATTTTTACGTTCGGATTCAGGAAATTTGGTTAAAAACAAAGAGAGTGCTTTAAGCGCTTCATTGTATGGGTTGTTGTCGAGTTTGTAGGAGATGACTGCAAAATTATACAATGCATCTTCTTGAATTTTTTTGTCAATGTCTAAACTTGCGGCAATTTCAAACGCTTTTCTCGCTGCTTTTTGATCTCCTTTTTTTAGATAGGCTTCTGCGATGTGATATAAGGAAATTTGTCCTAATTCGTCTTTAGTTTGTGCAATCTTGTCAAAGTATTTAACTGCTTTGTCATAGCTCCCAGCCTGAAAACAAGCATATGCCAACTGATAATCTTCTTGTCTGCTTGTTTTACCCATTCTATTGTAATGTTCTAGGTAAACAGCGGCTTCATCGAATTTTCCAATTTTATAATAGGAATCTCCAACAACTAATTGGATGTGTTTTTGATTCGCTTTGATGACACTATCACTCATTGATTTCGCAAATTGAGTGACTTCGGTATATTTTCCTTGCAGGTAGTAGATTTGACAGATATAATATGGTACTATTCCATTAAATTTTGGTTCGTTTTGAATTTTTAAAAAACCATCTAACGCTGTTTGGTAGGATTTATCTTGGTAGGAAATATGTGAGTAATAATACATTGCCGTAATACCATATTGTCCTTTGTTATTTCTAATCTCGTAAAATGCGTTTCGTGCATCTGTGAATTGATTTAACTGAAAATAAGCATACCCCATTTTAAAGTAGAATTCGTCTTTGTTCTCTTTTGGATAATCTTTTCGCTCTAATTTTTTGAACCATTCAATGGTAGTTTTATAGTCTTTTTTTGAAAAGAAGTAAAGCCCCATTTTGGTAAAAAGTTGTCCTTTATAATTATTTTCCGGGTAATTTTTTACAAAATTTTGAGTTAGTTGAACGGCATCATTTTGTTGTAATTCAAGTGCGGCCATTGCTTCGTAATACAATGATTTTGTATAAGTTGGATCGTTTTTATCTGTGATATTATCGATGTATTTTCGGAAGGAATTGCGTGCAGCACTGAATTGTTCTTTTTTGAATAAGTCTAATGCTTTTTCATATTCCACATAATCACTGGTGTATTTTTCTGTCAATTGTGCAAATTGGGTGAACGACAGAAATAGAAAGCAAATAATTAAATAACGATGCATAATTCCTCTAATTTGGAAAGGTAAAATTAGAGTCCTATTGTATTGGTTTAAATGAGGATTGCAAAAGTTTTAAACGTGAATCTGTTAAGAGATTATGTTACTAGTTAAATTATTTACTTTTATTTTTCACAATTTTACATCAAATCAAAAAAAATGGAAAAAGTTATTGCAGTACATGAAGGGGTGATACGTCAACAAGAACGTACGATTGTGAAGGGATTAAATTTTGAACTTGCAAAAAATGAAATTGTTTTTTTAATTGGTAAAACTGGTTCAGGTAAAAGTAGTGTTCTTAAGCTGTTGTATGGTGAACTTCCATTAGAAGAAGGTACTGGAAGTGTGGTAGGATTTGATTTAATGCAATTAAAAAAGAAGGACATTCCAAGTTTGAGAAGAAAAATAGGAATTGTATTTCAAGATTTTCAATTGTTGACAGATCGTACAGTTTATAAAAATTTAGAATTTGTTCTAAAAGCTACAGGTTGGACTGATAAAAGTTTGATAGATCAACGAATTGAAGAGGTACTTAACATTGTTTCGCTGAAAGACAAATTGCATACTATGCCGTTTGCTTTGTCTGGTGGTGAACAACAACGTATTACCATTGCTCGTGCTTTATTAAATAAACCTGAGTTAATTTTAGCAGATGAACCTACTGGAAATTTAGATCCAGAAACATCAGAAGAAATTATGCGTGTTTTGATAGCGATTGCTGCCGAACAAAATACAGGAATATTAATGGCAACGCACGATATGTCTTTGGTGGATAAATTTCCAAATAAAGTGTTACGTGTAGAAAATGGAACGGTGAAACACGTGGAAAGTTTGGGTACTTTCAACCCTTTTACAGCATCTTTTTAGGTCTATTTAACACCGTATTTCCTAGTACGACTAACACAATAATTGTAGCTCCAATGTAAAATTCTTTGGAAAGTAATGTGTGTTCATGTAATAATATGATAGCAAGTATAATAGTATAAATAGGTTCTAAATTGATACTTAGTGAAACAGTAAATGTGCCTAGTTTTTTAACCACTTCAATGGTGATTAGAAAGGCAACGGAGGTACAAATAATTCCTAAAAATAGTAACCATAATAAATCACTTGTCGTCATTTCAAATAAGGTTTCATCGAATTCTCCTTTGTAGAGCAGGACTCCAGACAATAATAAAAATCCCACGAACATTTCATGGATGGTAAGCGCTGAGGAAGCTTCTGTTTTTGAAAGATGCGCATTAGAAACGGAGAAAATCGCTGCTAACATTGCTGAAATTAATCCATAGGTCAGGGCAAGGTATTGTTTTGTGTCGAAATCATTTGTTACAATATAGATTCCAACAATCATTAACAGACCCATTCCAAATTCTTTCCATGAAAATTTTGTTTTGAATAACAATGGTTCAATCCAAGTTACGTGTAATGTTACAGTGGATAAACATAAAATCCCTAAAGAAGCGGTCGATAATGCAATGGATTGGTAAAACGTGAACCAATGCAACGCTACGATTAGTCCGGTAAATAATGTTTTTATTAGCGATTTTCTATTCGAAATTTTTAATGGTAAGCGTAATAATTTTAATCCAATTAGCAGTCCTACAGAAGCAAATAAGAGTCGGTACCAAACAATGTGTAATGGATCAAGTTGAATGAGTTTTCCTACAATTCCTGTAAATCCCCATGTGAAAATAATTAGATGTAATGCGATGTAATAGGGTACGTTAGATTTCATAAACACAGAGTGTGGGGTAGCGATTTTTCTGATTAGTTTGACGGATGATTCATTGACAAATTTACTGTTCTAAGGTGTTTATTGAACATTTTTTAAGACGAATGTTCTTTTTTTGAATGACTTTAATTGATTACCTAACACTTAGCTTTGTTATTTGTTTTGCTGTGAATCACATACTACCATTTTAAAAATGTATTATCTTTAACCCATGTTATTTAAGGATGTAATCGGTCAGGCTGAATTAAAAAATCATTTTATTCAGGAGATTAACGGTGGAAAAATTAGTCATGCACAGTTGTTTTTAGGAAATGCTGGATTTGGTGGACTTCCATTGGCATTGGCGTTTGTACAATATTTGTTTTGTTCAAATAAAACATCTTCTGACAGCTGTGGCAATTGTCCTTCTTGCAATAAAGTTCAAGCTTTACAACATCCAGATTTGCATTTCTCGTTTCCTGTTGTTCAAGCAATAGAGAAGAAAAGTGATGCTTTCTTGAAAGATTGGAGAAAAATTATCACAGATTCCCCTTATTTTAACTTGAATCAATGGGTAAATTTCATTGACGATAAAGGGAGAAAACCTATTATTGGAACAGAGGAAAGCAATGAAATAATTAAGAAATTAAGTCTTAAATCGTACGAAGGCGGATTTAAGGTGATGATTATTTGGATGGCGGAGGAAATGAATCCAACTTGTGCTAATAAGTTATTGAAAATATTGGAAGAACCTCCAAAGGATACCTTGTTCATTTTATTGTCTGAGTCACAGGATTTGATGTTGCAAACCATTTTATCGCGTACCCAAATTGTAAAAATTCCTCGTATTCAGTTAGATGATTTGTCTCAAAAAATAGCCGCTGATTTTCCTATTTCTTCTTCAGATGCAACAAGTATCGCCGCACAATCGGAAGGTTGTTTTTTAACGGCAAAAGAATTGCTTGGTTCACATGAGGCTGCAGATCAAAATAGGGAATTTTTCATACAAATGATGCGTGTTTGTTATAAAAAAGATGTGTTAGAAATGATGTCTTGGGCGGAACAAATTGCTGCTTTAGGGAGGGAAAAACAAAAAGTATTTTTGAAGTACGCTTTGCATATGTTTCGACAAAGTTTACTTAAGAATTATACCCAAAATCAATTGACGCGTACATCAAAAGAAGAGGATGATTTTTTATCTAAATTTTCTCGTTTCATAACTGGGAATAACATTCACTCCTTCATGAATTATTTTAACGAGGCACATTATCACATTGATCGGAATGCAAATCCAAAAATTTTGTTCACCGAGTTATGCTTTAAGTCCATGCGCTTTATTCATTTTGCATAAATGAGTGTGATAAAACTCAAATTATCTCCCTTTAGATTTTTATTCTTATTGATAGGAATACTGTTAATAATGACACTTTGTAGAGGTGTTTTTTGGTGGAGTAATAAGACCGATTTTTCTAGCATCGCATTGAGTGATTGGATGGTTGGAGTTTGGTTTGATTTGGTGACAATGGGCTTGTTTTTTCTACCTTTTGTTGCTGTTTACTTTGCTCCAATTCCTACAAAATGGAGTAATGCATTGATAGTTAGATGGATAAAAAACTTCTTATTCATTACTACTTCATTACTGTTGATTTTTTTCAATTTAATTGATGTAGAGTATTTTAAATTCACAAAAAAACGATCGACCCAAGATATTTTTGACATGGTTCAAGGTGGCAATGATCTATCCCAACAAATCGGTACTTACTTTGCTGATTTTTGGGGTGTAATGTTGATTTTTAGCGTCATTGTGATAGGGTTATTTGCTTGGAAGAAGTTTGTTTTTACCCATATAAAATCTATTGAATTACCTTGGTATTTCGCTTTGTTACGTTGGATTACGGTATTGGTAACCTGTGTTTTTATTGGTCGTGGTGGATTTGTATTAAAGCCAATCAGCCCGATAGATGCCTCTCAATTTACATCCATCGAAAATTCAGCCTTTGTGTTGAACACTCCTTTTACATTGGTGAAATCGTGGAACAAACAAGGATTGGAGAAGAAAAGTTATTTTTCTGATTCAGAAATGAATCAATTGTTTCAACCCATTCATACCACCCAACCTCAGCATATTCTACCCAATAAAACCAATGTGGTGGTTCTTATTTTGGAAAGTTTTGGAAACGAATGGGTAGGGGCTGCAGGCGCACAAAAATCGTTTACGCCATTCTTTGATTCGTTGATTTCTAAAAGTTTATATTTCAAAAATGGAATTTCAAATGGTAAAAAATCCATTGAAGCGGTTTCATCTATTTTTGCATCGATTCCTACATTGATGGATCACCCTTATATTTCTTCTTCCTACGGAAACAATCGCATCGAATCGTTGGTACATGTATTGAAGAAAGAAGGCTATGAAAGTGCTTTTTTTCATGGTGCAACGAATGGATCTATGAAATTCGATGGATTTGCGGCACAAGCTGGATTCAATCATTATTTTGGGAGGTCGGAATACAATAATGAAGCACATTTTGACAAAAGTTGGGGGATTTTAGATGCGCATTTTAATCCGTGGACTGCTAAGAAAATTAGTACGTTAAAAGCACCGTTTATTGCAAGTTTGTTTACATTGTCCTCACATCATCCTTATTATATTCCATCTGCTTATCGTGGTAAATTGCGAAAAGGAAAAGAACCTATTTGTGAAGCGATTCATTATGCAGACGAAAGTTTGCGCTTGTTCTTTGAAACAGCCAAAAAACAACCTTGGTTTTCTAACACGCTTTTTGTGTTGTGTGCTGACCATACTCCAGCAACTAAAAGTAGTTACTTCAACCAACGAACCCAATTGTTTAAGATTCCGATTGTTTTTTATCACCCTTCAGGAAAGATTGCCCCTAAAAAAGTTAATACTGCATTCCAACATTTAGCGATTTATCCAACGGTACTGGATTTATTAAATATTAAAGCAAATTATTATTCTTTTGGAACATCTTATTTCCAAGACACATTAAATGAAGCGATTAACTACATAGAAGGTGGATTTAATTACTATAAAGGGGAACGAATGTTAACCTTTTCAAAGGATGTGGCACGAAATTTGTATAATGTTGAAGAGCACAAGAAACGTCCAACAGATTCGCTTCAAATTTTGAAGCACGAAGCGAAAAAAATGGAGCGTCGCTTAAAAGCAATCATCCAACGATACAACAAGGATGTAGCTGAAAATAAAACTACTACAAATGAAAAAGAGCATTTACTTTATAATAAATCCAATTTCGGGAACAGGCAAAAAAGCCCAGTTACCAAAGCTGATTGATACGTATTTGGACAAAACTCTTTTTGATTACAAAATCATTTATAGCGAATATTGTAAACACGCAAAGGAAATTGCGGCTCAAGCTGCCCATGATGGGGTAGATATCGTATGTGCAGTTGGAGGTGACGGTTCAGTTCACGAAGTGGGTACTGCGTTGATTGGTACAAAAACAGCATTGGCAATTTTACCTGTTGGATCAGGGAATGGATTAGCAAGACATTTACGAATTCCTCTAAAAATTGAAAAAGCAATTCAATGTATCAACGAGCAAAATCAATTGTTAATGGATACAGGATTGGTAAATGATAAACCTTTTTTAGGAATTGGTGGTTATGGTTTTGATGCTTTGATTGCAGATAAATTCAATAAATCAGGGAAAAGAGGAATGTGGAATTATGTTAAATTAATTGCACGTGAGTTTTATTCTTTCAAACCAATTTCAATACGAATTGAACTTCCAAATTTCAAACGAGAGTTACCGGTTGTGTTATGTACGTTAGCCAATGCCTCTGAATTCGGGAATGGTTTTTGTATTTCTCCAACTTCAAGTGTAACCGATGGTAAACTAGAATTGTGTTTATTGAAACCTTTCAAGTTTTGGAAAGCTCCAATGATTGCGTATCACTATTTTAAGAAAACAAGCTATAAATCACAGTTTACTGAAGTTATTTCTTTGGAGAAAGCACGTATTACATTGAATCAACGAATGGGCCATTACGATGGGGAACCTTTTGAAGTTCGTAAAGAATTGAATATTCAAGTAGTACCGAAGAGTTTACATGTGTTAACTGGCATGAAATCGTCGAATTAAATCCCCCATAAGGGTTGGTATTCTACCCTTGTTCCCAACAATTTTTTTCTACCTTTGTTTGTAAGTAAAATCAAACAATGGAAATCAAACAATTTCGAGCACTTTTTTCTCAATTGCCTGCAATTGATGCAACCGCGAATCAACTACAATTCAGTGCTTCAAAAATTCATTGGAAGGGTGTGTATGGTTCTTCTCGCGCACTTATTTCTTCTCAGTTAGCCAGTCAAGTTCCAGGACACCATTTGTTTGTATTGCAAGACAAAGAAGAAGCTGCTTATTTTTTGAATGATCTAGAGAGCCTTTTTCCAGATTCGAATCAGATTGTGTTTTATCCCGCTTCGTATCGTAGTCCTTACCAGTTTGAGGAAACGGACAATGCCAATGTGGTTGCACGTGCAGAGGTTTTGGAGAAAATTAATAACGGTTCAAACGCGTGGGTAGTCACTTATCCGCAGGCGTTGTTTGAAAAAGTTCCAACACAAAAAAAGCTGACTGAAAACACTCTACGTGTTGAAAAAGGAAAAAGTTATTCATTGGATTTCATGAATGAGCTTTTGATGGAGTACGGTTTTGAGCGTGTTGATTTTGTGTATGAACCGGGTCAATTTGCCATTCGTGGAGGTATTTTGGATGTGTTTTCTTTTGCCAATGATCACCCATTTCGATTGGAGTTCTTTGGGGAAGAAGTAGATTCTATTCGCACGTTTGATCCTGTAGACCAGCTTTCTATCGCTATTCATGATTTTTTTCATATCGTTCCAAATGTGCAAAAACAGTTTATTCAACATGGGTTAGCAACTTTTTTGGACTTTTTAGGTAAGAATGCTACTGTTTGGCTTTCTTCAATGGGAGGTGTTATCAATACACTGCAGAAAGAATATGAAAAAGCAGTTAAAATATATGATGGTTTAAATCATACGGTAAAACAATCGTTACCAAGTGAATTGTATACGCATAAAACGGAGTGGATCAATCAAGTAGCTGAGTATTCTATTATTGAATGGGGTCCTGAATATCATTTTGAAGCTGCTTACGAAGCTGTTTTTGATGTGCAACAACAACCTGCCTTCAATAAAAATTTCGAATTGTTACGAGAAGACCTGATTGCACGTAAAAAAGTTGGTTTTACGAATTTGTTTTTTTCCAATCAACCGAAACAAATAGAACGTTTGTACTCTATTTTTGAGGATATTGGTGGTGAAGTAGATTTCATTTCCATGCCTTTGGCGCTGCATGAGGGATTTATTATTCCTTCGTTGAAATTGGTGTGTTATACAGACCATCAAGTGTTTGAGCGGTTCCATCGATTCAAATTAAAGGAAGGATTTTCTCAGGCAAAGCAAGCAATCACCCTCAAAGAAATTTATGATTTACAAAAAGGGGATTATGTAACACACATTGATCATGGAATTGGTCAGTTTTCTGGTTTACAAACGATTGATGTAAATGGTAAGCCGCAAGAAGCGATTCGTTTGGTATATAAAGACGGTGATGTATTGTATGTGAGCATCCATAGTTTGCATCGTATTTCTAAGTTTACTGGGAAGGACGGTGCAGCTCCTAAAATGAATAAATTAGGTACACAAACATGGGCAATCCTCAAGAATAAGACGAAGAAAAAAATCAAAGAAATTGCCTTTGACTTGATTCAATTGTATGCGAAACGTAAAAGTCAACCTGGGTTTGCGTACAGTCCTGATTCTTATTTACAAACAGAGTTAGAAGCTTCATTTATGTACGAAGATACGCCTGACCAATTAAAGACAACGCAAGCCATTAAAGAAGACATGGAGTCACCAACACCAATGGATCGTTTGGTATGTGGGGATGTTGGATTTGGAAAAACTGAATTAGCAATTCGTGCAGCATTTAAGGCGGTTGCTGATAGTAAACAAGTTGCGGTATTGGTACCAACCACGATTTTGTGTCACCAGCATTACAGAAGTTTTTCCAAACGTTTGGAAGGATTTCCTGCGAATGTAGATTTCATTAATCGATTTAAATCAGCGAAACAGGTGACTGAAACGTTGAAAAAGGTTGCAAATGGAGAAGTTGATATTTTAATTGGAACGCACAAATTAATCAGTGACAAGGTTAAATTCAAAGAGTTGGGTTTAATGATTATTGATGAAGAACAAAAATTTGGTGTTGCTGTAAAAGATAAATTAAAGACTTTAAAAACTACGGTAGACACCTTGACGCTTACAGCGACTCCTATTCCAAGAACGCTGCAGTTTTCTTTGATGGGTGCGCGCGATTTAAGTGTGATCAATACGCCTCCTCCGAACCGACAACCTGTTCTTACTGAAATTATTCAGTTCAATGAAGAAACACTTCGAGATGCTATTTCTTACGAAGTATCACGTGGTGGTCAGGTCTATTTTGTACATAATCGTTTGCAAAATATCAAAGAAGTTGCAGGAATGATTTGTCGTTTGTGTCCTGGAGTGCGTGTTGCAATTGGTCACGGACAGATGGATGGAAAAGATTTGGAGAAAATCATGTTAGATTTCATTCAAGGCGAATACGATGTGTTATTGGCAACAACTATTATTGAATCAGGAATCGATATTTCGAATGCGAATACAATGATTATCAATAATGCTCAAAACTTTGGATTAAGTGATTTGCACCAGTTAAGAGGTCGTGTAGGTCGTTCCAATAAAAAAGCGTTTTGTTATTTGATAGCACCAAAATACCATGAAATGACCAGTGAAGCTCGAAAACGATTAGAGGCATTGGTTCAATTTTCAGATTTAGGTGCGGGATTCAATATTGCAATGAAAGATTTAGACATAAGGGGAGCGGGCAATTTATTAGGTGGTGAACAAAGTGGATTCATTACCGATATTGGCTTTGAAATGTATCAGAAGATCTTGAACGAAGCGATGCAAGAATTACGCGAAACCGAATTTAAAGACCTCTATTCAGACCGCTCAACGGATGATTTTATTCAATATGTGAAAGATTGCGTGATTGAAACAGATCTAGAAATTCGAATTCCGGATGACTATGTTAATAATGTTGCAGAACGCTTGAGTTTGTATCAAAAATTAGACAGTTTAGCAAATACAACGGAATTAGAAGCCTATGCAACGAAATTAATTGATCGTTTTGGTCCATTACCAAAGACTGTCAAAGAGTTGTTTCGATCGTTTGAATTAAGATGGTTGGCACAGGATATCGGAATTGAGAAGTTGGTGATTAAATCGGGTACAATGGTGTGTTATTTTATCTCAAATCCTCAGTCTGCTTATTTTGATTCTACTGAATTCAAGCAAGTATTAAGATATGTGCAAGGAAGTCCAAAAGAGTGCAAGTTAAGTGAGAAAAATGATAAGTTGCGTTTAATTTATACCAATATTTTCTCGATTGATCAGGCAAAGAAACGTTTGGGTGAAGTGCTTGAAAGTGTAGGGGTTTAAATCTTAAATTTATATTTTTTCCCTTAAAATTAACTCTAGTTCATCAAAATCACTTTTTAAGTATTCACGTATGTTTTGATTTTTGATTTTCATTTCTTTCTGAGGGCCCCTAACTTCTTCTCCTCCTTCAGCTTCTCGTTCTAAATGGCGTATTACATTTTCATCTTTATCACAGTAATACCTTCGTTCATAGCTCCAACTTTCAGCGCCACCTTCGATGAATATGAAGAAAACCTTTTGATTTTTTTTGTAAATATGTACCGTATATGACCATTCGTACCCAGAAAAATTTCCTTCAATCAATTCAAATTCATCGGATAATTTACATCTGCTTGCAACTTGATCAAATGGCATCTTTTCAGTTTCTGGACTGAAACTATCGTACTTTACTCTTGTTTTTTGTTTGCAATTTTTTAAACCAAGATTTTGAATTTGCGAATACCACGCCCTAATATCATTGATTCTCTCGTCTACAGTTTGTGGGATCTCTTCTACGGGTGATTCTTCAATACTTATAGGAGATGATGGTTCAGTAGTTTCTATTTCTTCTTTCTTACTTTCATTGCAAGAGATCAGGCAAAATAGTGATAAAACGATTATTATTTTATAGTATATTATTTTCATAAGCGTACCTTTTTATTTGGTTAAAATGTAATTAATATTACTTGTAATGACATTAACTTATTAAATATACCAACAATTGGAATTATTTCAAAATGATTTTTTGTTTTTTTTCATGAAAGATATGTTATCAATTCATCAATTATCTTAAGAATTGTTCTCCTGTTTTTTGAACCAATTTAACTCCTAAAATCCCTATTGTAAGTCCACACACATTTGCAACGAAATCGAGACCGCTGAAACTTCTGTAGGGAATCCACAGGTGGAGACTTTCACAAAAAGCTGCGAATACTAATCCTGAAATGATTGCTTGTTTGAATTGCATTTTTTCTTTTCTATACAGAACATACAAGGCATAATAGGGTATAAATAACATGGAATGAATGAACAAATCTGTTCGAATGCCTAAAATTGTTGGATTTAATCGAACGGTTCCTTTTGTTGGAAGTACAAATAAAAGTATCAGTACGATGAGGTATACAAAATACAATTTCGAAAGTACAATTGAAAGGTATTTCATGTAATCAAGGCACTAAAAGGTTATTCGTAATTTCTTTAATGCGTTCAGTGATTGTATCCGTAGGTAAATCATTGTCGTCATTTCCAAAAGGGTCTTCGATTTCTTCTGCGAGTACCTCCATACTTACAAGTACATAAAACACAAACGTTGCGATAAAAGCTGAAAAATAGCCGAAAGAAGTTACAAATGCTAATGGAAGCGTTACAACATATATAAAAATAAATTTTTTCAAAAAAAGTGAATACGAAAATGGAATTGGGGTATTTTTGATACGTTCACACGCTCCACAGGCATCTAAAAATCCATTGAGATTTTTATCCAATAATTTAGCGTTGTCACCAGTTAACTTATTTTCTTTAATGAGTTGTTGTATTTTGAGGTGCATCCAACTTACAATAGTGGCTGGTATATGAGAAGATTTTCCTGCTATTTTTTTCTCTTCTTCTGTTAATTCCAATTGTTCTAAATCTATACCGTTTCTGAGGTGTTCTTTCATGCTTACTACAAATACACCTATCAATCGCGCGAAATATATTTTTGTTTCAGGATCACTCAACATGGCATTCAGCTTCACAGAAAGGTTCCTTGAATCGTTCACCAATTCACCCCATTTTCTTCTTCCTTCCCACCAACGATCATAAGCGGTATTGGTTCTAAAGACTAACAATAAGGAGATCGCAAAACCGACCAATGAATACACTGCGATTAATTTGTCTAAGTTGTCAATTTGAGGGAAGTAATGAATTTTTATGAATGCAACCAACAATGTAAATACCCCCATGTAAATCAGTTCTTTCCATAACATTCGTAAGGTGTCACTTTTGTGTATGGCAAAAATCAGTGTGAGCCAATTTTTAGGATTGTAATTGATCATTTTTTAAATTTTTGGTAAAGATAAGGTTCTTCTTTCATATTGAGATTTCCACCTTTTTTACTTCGTAGCTGCTCCGCGGTGCATTCCCCCAAAGTTTAAGCAATTTAGTCAGTAGTTTTTAGTTATTAGTCACTAGAGTGTTCAGTTTTTTTAGTTATCAGTGAGTTTATTCTTTAAAAAGCGAATCAACTCGATTTAGGGAAGTACAGAAAATATTCTCCGCTAAAATTTAAAGAGAGTTTAGTTAATTTGAATGCCCAAGAGAAGAACCTCTGAATCATAATTGTCCGATTTGGGAAAATGAAACTAAAGAAGAATATTAACCAAAACGGTCAACTCTATTTAGGGAAGTACAATTTCGGTCATTCATAAATTATAATCTCTAATTCATAATTTTCTCTGGCCTTGGGATTGTTGGGTTTTGTTTGCGAACTGAAACGCTAGACTTTTGGAGGAAGCTGCGTAGCAGATCACCGACAAAATCAGCGAATTCAGGAGCGAACAAAATAAAGCGCCTC